>JANNNN010000164.1:0-9977 GCA_031398555.1 Planctomycetia bacterium
CGAACCGAAAAGGGAATGAAGAGTAGCACTAGCTTAGGTAGTTTCGCGGCACAGTACAACCAAAATAGACTGCCCCCAGCATTGCACCCGAATTGCGTCTCACTCTGAGATTCGCGTCTCAATTCGCACGCCTTGAATGCACTTCCTAGCTTTCCACCAAGAGTTCAAAATTCGTTCGTCTGTGCCGCATCATTAAAAAACCAGGAAATCGTGCTATTCCTAGAAACACTGACCAGAAAACGCGAATTGGTACGGAATGTGTTATCACTGAATCCCATCTAAGTAAGTTTAACAGGTGCCCAGACCATGAAAATTCAGATTGTCAGTTTGTTGGTTGTTTCTGCACTCGCCGGTAGCAGCTATGCGCAAAACGTTGCCATCGCTCCAATTAACAATTGGTCTTACTACGACCATGCAAGTACTGCGGAAGAGGGTATCCTCCGCGGCCAAGCAGCCGCCGTTCAAGCCGTCGGCCAAGCTCAGTACATGCAATCTTTGGCAGCGGTTAACTTTGCTGAGGCCACTCGCCAACAACTTGAAAACAATCGCTTGTACGTCAAAACAGCCATATCGAATCGCGAGGAAGTTTTGAGTTTCCGAGAGCGTAACTCGCGCCGTCCGATCAGCAAAGAACAGTGGCAAGAATTTTCAAAACGGGCACTTCCTGATCGCCTTACCGCCGACCAATACAGCAACGGCAAACTAGTGTGGCCACACATCCTCAGAATGGATCAATATGCTCCGATGAAAAAGCGGATTGATGTGCTGGTCGCTAGTCGAAGTATTGAGAACAGCGGAGACGGCAGCCCCATGCAGCGCGAGGTTGCATCATTGGTCGATAGTATGAAGTTCTTGCTTCGCGCAAACATCGACTCACTTTCGTCCTCACAATACGGCAATGCCAAGTGGTTTTTAATGTGCCTCGACTACGAAATGAAACATCCCTTGACCACAGTTGACTCGGTCCCTCAAACAGTCGTAGCTCCTCCGTCTACAACCACCGCGGGCGTAGCTTCGGCAATCAACTAACAAGTGCTTTGTCCGGATTAGACTTTGTGGGTTGTCCCACTCGGCGATCGTAAGGAAATTGTGATCATTAACTTGCAGGTGACCAATCAGCCGGAAGGCGTTAGCCTCCGGTTGAAGACCTAACCGGAGGCTAGCGCCATCCGGCTGATACGACCAAACTACCTGCTAAAATTCGAACATTATTGGAGAGCCGGCAGTTCTTTTTTTCCAGTTTGACGAACGTTATTAAACTTACACTGCTTCTCCCCACCACGGGCGTCTTCTCACTTCGAGAGGGCGCCTTTTTTTATTGCTGTAAAGCAGGCTCTTCCGGATTTCGAGTAATTCGTTCAATTGCTTAGTTGGACAGCGCCACTTCTGATTGCTAGCTAATGCCTAAGTCTTTTCTCGGCATAGATTTGGGAAAGATAGCTAATTCCCATTGCCGCTGAGGCAAGAAAAATTGACGATCCTCTGTGTTCCAATCCGGGCAACACGCCCCAATTCAGAGGATCGTCAAGGATGACATTAAGGCAGATTGCCAGTCTCGGACGCAAGTTGACCGCGTTTCTATTTCTGTTCTCCGATTGCTTCAAGCGAAAGGAAGGCCACCTCTTATTGGTTATCTTTGTTCGCGGATTGCTCTCCGATGTCCATCGAAAGAATTGTGAGGCCATCGCGTTGAGATTTGGATGCCCACCGAGAAATCTCCAAAGGTTCTTGGAGTCTGTGAAATGGCATGAGGATCGCCTACGAGACAACAAATGCATGGGTGGCAGTGGGATCGTACGAGGATAACCCGTTGCCGTTAGTGATGTGGGTTATGTTCGACGTAAACTGGTTTCCCATGTTGGTGGTAACAGTGACCCCGGTAATCACTCCGGCACGGGCAGTCGAGGCTTCCAGCACGAGCAGCGCCAAGATAGAGCCGCAAAGGCTAGCCAACCCAAAACTCAACGTGTTCATTACATAGTTCATTACATAGTTCATTAAATAATTATCGAGAGTTTGGGGGACGCAAACATATTCGCACGGTATAAAAAACGATCAGGCAAGAGCGACGATCCTGACGCGGATCAATTCGCTTGCCAGTTAAGGTCTTAATGCCCGTTGGCGGGCAAGCTGTGCCAAGAATTTTTCAGGTGATTCTTAAACAACCCTTATGCAGCCAACCGTGATATTTGGGTATTGTGTAGCTTCGATTTGTGTGAACCATACCAGTACAGTGTTTTACCGCGATGGAAACATCCCTGCGCATCAGAAGCATCGGGGTGAGTGGACCGTAACTAATGAGCCAACCATTTGGCTGGCTGTTTTTTATGAAGGCGATAAATAATGCGATCACTACCGCTTATTGATCCTCCGCCTGACGCTACAGAGCAATTCGACTCCATTCAGTTCCGATAAAAATCAATCCACTCCACTTTGAACGACTTTGGGTTGCCCTCGAAGAACTTCTTGGGTACTTGCATCTCAAAATAGCCATCGTTGAGCGGAATGGCTTTGGTTGGCTCGCCATCGTTGTCCAGAATTCCAATCTCTATCCAAAACGGGCTCTTTGAGTCCAATAGCGTGTCTTCTTTGCCGTCCTTCCAAAGTCGTACATGGCCACCCGGGCTCGACACCGATGCTTCAAGCTTGACCTTCTCCGTCGATAACTGGAGGCTTTCCAGTCCCTTCAATCTCAGTTGGAGCACAACCTTTTTCGGCCACTGATCATTGGTTCGCTCGATGGTCGCATTGCTGATGCCAAATGGGCTGCGAATATTAAACACAACTTTATCATCTACGGACTTCACTTCGACTCGATCATCGGGTCGTTTGGTCGCGATTTTGTATTGTGGCGTTTCGTCGGCGCAGGTCATCACGGAAACGGCCAGAAACAGCATTGATGCCAGTGTGTAAAGTCTCATGGCTGCTCCTTGATCAATCAAAAGTGATGCAATCGGACATCTAGGATTGCAAAGTGGTTGTTTCCAACACGATCTGTTGGCATTCCTCGACCAGCGCCATTTGTGCAGCTTTGATCTTTCGTCTGGCCGCAGTAACATCAAAGAACTCCGCTCGGTCGATTTCCGGAAACTCCATCTGTCGCCCCGATTTTGGAGGCCACTCCATTGTGAACGAGTTACTGACGATTGTGGCTGGATCGCAGTCGCCTTTGAACGCCCAAGCGTGAACGATCTTCCCACCCATTTGCTTGATCGATTTCAGAGTGATGAATGGGCCAATTGGCTTGACGCCAGTTTCTTCCTCAAATTCGCGCTTGGCTGTTTCGAGCATATCTTCTCCTGCCTCCATCTCACCTTTGGGGATGGTCCAAGTATCGTTATCCTTGTTCTTAAACAACGGACCACCGGGATGGGCAAGAAGCACCTGCAACTTTCCATTTTGAATTCGATACATCAGCAAGCCTGCACTGACACGAGCCATCTATACCAACCTCGACACGTCTGAGATTACATCAACGGTGAGAGTCATTTTGGCTCCACAATTTTCCTAAACGTCAAGTTGATGCGTTCACCAACATCTAGTTTTGTCTTGGGGACTTCATGCTGCCAAAACTGCTGCATTGTTCCAGCCATGATTATAAGCGTTCCATTGCCTGCTAGGAATGTCTGCGTCTCCCTAGTAGTGTTGTGCCTGATACGAAACTTTCTGGTTGCACCAAGTGATAGTGATCCAATCACATGCCCCATTTCAGGTTCATCGTCGGCGTGCCAACCCATGCTATCCGATCCTGACCGATAGCGGTTGAGTAGGCAGTAATTGTATTCACCTTGGACAGCTTCAATTCTCTTTTTGATTTCCAATAATGTTGCCGTCCATGGCAAGGCTGCATTATCGACACCCGAGTAACGATAAGAGACGCCAGCATCTCCATAGGACGCAATCAGGCGTGGTTGCATGTGGCCAAAGACACCGGGTTTCTGCTCCCAAGCACATTCGTCACGCAGTTCCACCAGGTAGCGATCAGCAATATGAGCAGGTAGGAAGGCGTCATCGTAAAGTATAATGCCGCCGTCATGAAGTTCAAATTTCTTCATAGTTCGTCCAACTACACTGCGTTATTGGGCAACGCTGTGAAGCATTTCTATACGTCAATCCAAGAGCACAAACGACGGAGTTCCTTTCTGCGCTACTACTTTGGAAGCTGTTTCACTCCGAACGCATCACCCACTGCCGAGACAAAGTAAAACTAACAGCGTAACACCTCTTTCACCTTACCGATACAATAAAGGCCCGCAGCTCCTATGAGAATCTCAACGACTGGTCGCCACAGCTTCGATTTTTGGGGCCGTTTCGTGACGTGTTCACACCTGACTCGGAAACTCCATGATCCTATTGCTGCGTGCATTAAGTAGAGTCCATCAGAAGTTCGCATGAAGGAAATGATCAATTGCCCTGGATAGAATGGTATAACTCGCTTGCCAAACCCAGTTGGACAATTTGGAACTGGGAGCGACTCAACGGATGAGATGGCTCAAAGCAATTTCCAAATACCTACTTGCGACACTGGTGATTGTCGCGGGTACGATGCATTTCGTAAATCCTAACTTTTTCATCAAAATAGTTCCGCCCTATATTCCGTTTGCACCAGAACTAGTCGGGTTAAGCGGTGCGATCGAAATACTCTTAGGTGCTCTACTCATCGTACCTAAATCGTCGCGCTTGGCGGCTTGGGGAATCATCGCTCTACTCATCGCTGTTTTCCCTGCCAACATCCACGTGTACCAACATCAGGAATTAGTACCGGCGTCACCACTGACGCATTTGATCCGGCTGCTATTACAGGGAGTCTTCATTGTTTGGGCATACTGGCATACAAGACCGCTGAGCACTGAGTCTGGCTCTAATTCAAATTCGCAGACTCTAGACTAAGTACTTTCTGAAGAGCTCAGTAAATCCAGCGCCGAACCCTTAGCGGAATCCAAACGCAAGCCAGTTTGGTGGCCATGGCTTGCATTCTTAATCGCCACGTTCTTGTTCGATGCCTCCTAGTTGAGTGATTCGTTCGTAGCCTTGGCTTCCAGCCTGGGGAAGACAACTGATTCCCAGACTGGAAGTCTAGGCTACGCCCATCCTAAGTTTTCACGCCAAGTCGAAAAGCATGATTTCAGCGTCGGCGGTTGCTTCGAAATTCAAATGGGACTCTTCGCTGACAGCTGCACCATCGCCAGCACTGAACGAGTTGCCGTTGACAGTTACTGAGCCGCGTAGAACCTGAATCCATGCATGTCGGTTGCTTTTAAGTGTCTGCTCAATGGAAGTTCCCTGCAGCAAGTCCAGCAAATAAATGCGAGCATCCTGGTGAATCAACAATGACCCGTCAGCTTCATCACGCGATGCGACGAGCTGCCAACGGTTGCGGCGTCCAGCGGGCTCGAAAGACTTCTGTTCGTAGCTTGGTTCGATTCCTCTGCGTTCGGGGAGCAACCAGATTTGATAGAAGTGAGTCGTTTGAGTGTCCAATGAATTGAATTCACTGTGAGTGACTCCTGTCCCGGCAGTAATGCGCTGGAACTCGCCGGGTTTTAGCACCGCACCGTTACCCATCGAATCCTTGTGTTCCAGGGCACCGCTGAGTACGTACGAAACAATTTCCATGTCGTTATGGGCATGTGTGCCAAAACCTTGACCGGCTGCAATACGGTCTTCGTTCATTACACGCAGCGCACGAAAGCCCATATGCTGCGGGTCACGGTAACCAGCGAACGAAAAGGTGTGGTAAGAATTTAGCCAGCCATGATCGGCATGGCCACGGTCGTCTGCTTTTCGGATTGCAATCATGATTGACCTTTCCTTAATAGTTGTCCTATAAATAGTTTACGCGTCAAGTATTTGAGTAAAAAAACGCTCGCCGATTGAAACGCCGTCTGTACGCTTTCCGCGATTTTTCAAGTAGTCGAATCAGCTCTGGCAACTCGCTTTTCGACCCCGAAATGCTTGACGCATTCCGCTACCGACATTTGTTGGGACAAAGAAAGCAACGCGGCTAAGTAGTTTCTTTTTCAATGTGTCCAGTTCGAAACAATGCGATTACTTGTTGGTTTGCAATGCCATCTGGGGGCTAACGGCAGTGGCTTTCGACAGAACTCGACTCAACAGATACAATAGGGTCTGAATCTGCTCGAAATCTCTTGAAAAACGGTGTCTAAAGCGTGTCTGCATTCCAATTGCCGGTCCTGGGTGAAGCTTCAACAGCTGACCGATTTCTCACGAATCTGCCAGAAATGTGCGGTCCGACCGGAAAAATCGCAACTCGAGCACTGCCGATGACCATGGCGGAAGCCCGAGAACGGGGCTGGGACGAACTGGACGTGGTGATCGTCAGCGGCGATGCCTATATCGACCACCCGAGCTTTGCGATGAGTATTTTGGGGCGAGTTTTAGAAGCGGCGGGTTACCGAGTTGGCATTATTTCGCAACCGGATTGGCACTCGTGTGAGGATTGGAAACGTTTTGGCCGACCGCGGCTGTTTTTCGGTATCAGCGCCGGGAACATGGATTCGATGATCAATCATTACACGGCGAATAAGAAAGTTCGCAATGATGACGCGTACTCGCCGGGCGGTAAAATTGGCTTGCGTCCCGATCGTGCGACGCTGAGTTATTGCCAACGTGCTCGCGAAGCCTTCAAGGGCGTTCCTGTAATCGCTGGAGGCGTAGAAGCGTCGCTACGTCGTCTGGCTCACTATGACTACTGGAGTGATAAGGTTCGTAAGAGCATTCTCTTAGATAGCAAAGCCGACTTGGTTGTTTTTGGAATGGGTGAGAACGCGATCGTCGAGATTGCTCAGCGATTGGATGCTGGCGAGAGTGTCAAGGATCTGCGAGATATGCGCGGAGTAGCTTATGCGCTTGGGGCGTCGGAAACGGTGCCCACCGACGTGTTGACTTTGCCGAGTTACGAAGAGGTCGTGGCTGACAAGATGCAGTTTGCTGAAGCGACGCGGATTATTCATCAAGAGACTAACCCTTACAATGCCAAGCGATTAGTACAGTGGCATTCGAACCAAGCTGTAGTTGTGAATCCGCCTCAGCTTCCGATCTCCGAAGGGGCCATGGATAGAATCTATGGTTTTCCTTACACTCGGCGCGCGCATCCGAGTTACAAAGAGCCCATCCCGGCTCACGAGATGATCAAAGACTCTGTCACGATCATGCGTGGTTGTTTTGGCGGTTGCACTTTCTGCTCGATCACCGCTCATCAAGGACGCGCGATTCAATCGCGAAGCAAAGCGAGTATTATCAGCGAGATCGAAAAACTGGCCAAGGACAAACCTTTTAAAGGTACGGTCAGCGATATTGGTGGACCGACTGCAAATATGTATCAGATGAAATGCACGCAGCCCGACGTGGAAGCCAAGTGCCGTCGCCAATCGTGCGTCCATCCAAAGATCTGCAAACTGTTGGGTGTTGATCATCAGCCTGTGATTGAGTTAATGCGGGAAGCTCGCAAAGTTGAAGGCGTTAAGAAAGTCTTGGTCGCTAGCGGTATTCGAATGGATCTTGCTCGGCAAAGCCCCGAGTATATTCGCGAGTTGACTGAGCATCACGTCGGCGGCCATTTGAAAGTTGCTCCTGAACACGTCGATCCAGACGTGCTGTTCAAGATGCGAAAGCCAGCTAACGATGACTTTGAATACTTTGCAGAAGTATTTGATGAGCAATCCAAAGCGGCTGGCAAGAAGCAGTATTTGATTCCGTATTTTATCGCCAGCCATCCGGGAAGCGACTTGGACGCAATGATTAACTTGGCAGTTTTTCTGAAGCAGAACGGCTACAAGCCCGACCAAGTTCAGGACTTCATTCCTGCGCCGCTGGATGTAGCGACGTGCATGTATTACACGGGCGTCGATCCGTTTACCAAGAAGCCTGTTTTTATTGCAAAGGGACTTCGCGATCGTAAGACGCAACGGGCTCTGATGCAGTTCTTCAAGTCAGAGAATTACTTTGAAGTCCGCGAAGCGCTGCGGCAAGCAGGTCGAACGGACTTGATTGGAGACGGCTGCGATGCGTTGATCCCAGCGACGCCACCGAAGGAGGCTTTGCTACGTCGCCGCGAAGACGCTAACGCGAGATTCCGCGGCGAGTATGTGCATACGATTCCAAACAAAGATGGAACGCCTGCCGCGAAAAAAGGTGGCAAGAAGGAACGCCGCGACCGCACGACCAAAGGCTATCGTCCCGGCCGCAAAGGGGCTCAGTGAAGTCGCTCAGTGAAGTCGCTCAGTGAAGTCGCTCAGTGAAGTCGCTCAGCGAAGTCGCTCAGTGAAGTCGCTCAGTGATCGAGGCCTGAAGGGTTTCGTTAGAAATCGGTTCTTGCCAGTGTCACCTTTACTTCGCGTCCGGTTTCTGACGAAACCAGCTCCCCAATGGAATTCCTCGTATTCTGCTCATTAATCCAGCGTAGCCATTTCACCTCCTGCTTTGGTAACGAGTGCTTGAGCAGTTGGCGGATCGATGTTCGCTGTTATGAACTTTATCGAGCCATCAGCAAGGGCTACGTTGCGACCGCCGGTGTGATGGGGCCGGTTAGTTTGGCCAAATGCTAAGTACTGAGCCATGTTCGTGTCGCCCGGCGACATCCAAGGCACTGCGTTTTCAGATTCGGTTTCGACAACAAGCAGCGTGTTGCTCGTTCCGTCCATGACACTTCGCAGCGGACTGGGTTTCGATCCAGTAAAAATCCCCGAAGGATCGACAACAACTTGGTAACAGGTTTTCTCAGGTGAATCGGTATGCCCCGATGGGCAAGCATAGGTCGGAATTATAACCTGGCTGAAGGGCAGATTGACTGGATCATCCCACGGCTTACTCAAATCGATCTGCGAATAAAGGGCCTGCTGTTCTAGATAGGGCAACAATAGCGTGCGCCAACTGTGCAGCGGTTTACCACTGGCATCGGTAGTGAAGGCTGGGGGAAATGATTTGTAAGTCTCATGGTAATTGTGCATCGCTAACCCGATTTGCTTCATATTGTTACTGCACTGCATGCGTCGAGCGGCTTCGCGAGCGGCTTGAACGGCTGGCAATAACAATCCAACTAGGACGCCAACACATATTAATAGCATGGGTATTGCAACCGCTGCTGCGACAATAGCTATAGTAACTCCAGTACTCGATCCTCGCGGCGGAGCGGGATATTGTTGTGGCGGATACGGTTGTTGCTCAAACTGGTTACCTTGACTCATAGTTTTTCCCTGTCAGTTGCGATAAGTTCAGATTCCTAATCCGCCAAGATAATGGATAGCGAGTAGAAGAGCAAATCCTACAACGTCATTGAAATGAGAATTGAAAATTGAGAATTGGTATTTTAGAGTGGATTTGCGGTGGAGGTATGCAATACAAAGACCCGGCGCAGATTTCAGAATCACTGCTGAGTGAAGGTTCGGCGATGCTCCGTGCCGTGGCTCAGGACTTACTCAGTTGTGGGCATGAAGTTTTGACATGCGTTGATGCGAGGGCGTTGGCTTGGCTGAAACCATCCGCGTCGGATTCGCGACTTCATGTAACCATTACGAATGGGTTTATGAACGACCTGCCAGCTAGCTGGTGGAAGATTGCGTCTGAAGTGGACGCGGTGGTTGCAATCGCTCCTGAGTTCTCGAGCATTCTGCAAACCGCAATTTTGAAATTAACACCGGTCTGCGCGTTGCTCTTAAATTGCAACGGCGACTTTCTAGCAAGTAGTTGCAATAAATGGCTGACCGCCCAGCGGCTCAACATGGCCCGCGTCAACCATCCGGCAACGCAACTAGCATGTAATGTGAATCCGAACTGGCTGCAGCAGCATCGCAGTCGGTCCGGACGTTGGATCATCAAACCACACGATGGCGCCGGTTGCGAAGCGATTCAAGTGGCAAGTAATGAATCTATACAAGCTGTTTTGAAAGTGATTCAAGCAAACGATTCAAGTTCGAGAATGCTCGTACAGCCGTTACACATTGGTCAGGCATTCAGCC
>JANNNN010000197.1:0-4631 GCA_031398555.1 Planctomycetia bacterium
AGCACCATTCTGACACACCACTTCGTTGATCGTTTTGAGACACACTTGACTGCCGATTCGGAGTACATGGATTTGCAGGTTCGAACCCCGCCCGGCCCCCTACGATTCACATGGGGCTGGACCTTTGAAGATCGCTCCGCGATCGACAAAGGAATATCTCTGATCACAACTTCGTCAAGTGCTTTCCAAATCCCCGAACCAAGTGCCGCCGAAGCGGTTCTTGTATTTAGCGTTTCGAAGCACCCTATCAGCGGACCCGTCCATGGACTAAGCATGAGCACTATCGCAGTAACTCTCGACAACTACATAACGCCCATCGGCCTGAGCCCATCGCTTCAGCGTCCAACGTTGGTGCTGAACCGTAACTGGCAGCCGATCAACGTGGCGACGGTTGCGCGTGCTCTGATCATGCTGTGGAACGACTCGGCCAAGATCGTCGACCCAGTTGACTACCAGTTGTATGACTGGAGCGACTGGAGCCGAATGGTTCCGGATCGCGACGAGCCGTTCATCCAGTCGGTACGCCATCGCATTCGTATCCCGGAAGTCATCGCATTGACCAAGTTCGATGCGATGCCGACGCAGACGGTTACCTTCAGCCGCAGAAACGTATTCAAGCGTGACAAGATGACCTGCCAATACTGCGGAACGCAGCCTGGCAGCGAAGAGCTCACGATTGACCACGTTGTTCCGCGAGCTAAGGGTGGAACGTCGACCTGGACCAACTGCGTACTGGCTTGCATCGATTGCAATTCGAAGAAGGCTGACCGGACTCCGGCTCAGGCGCGCATGAAACTCCGCAAGGAGCCAGTGCGTCCAGCGTGGAAGCCGATCTACGCCGATCGAATGAATCGCGTGAAGAGCTGGTCCAAGTTCATTAGCGAGGCCTACTGGATAGTAGAGCTCGAAGATTAGCAAACGCAGAAGCTCAGTTCGCTGGGCTTCTGCCATACAGGAATGTTCGCCTGGGAGCGGACTCGGCCTCCAAAACCGACGGACAGTGTTCGAATCACTGCGTTCCTGCTGACCTGCCGATGTGGCTCGACTGAGAAAGGCACCTGTCTTGTAAACAGGTCCATGCTGGCGCGAATCCAGTCATCGGCTCTGACAACTGAACTGCAGGTTTGGACTACATCTTTACCAAAGCGAAGGATCTAAACCACTCATTCGTTCGGTTGTATTTGTGGGCTCGTCGCAGTGGGGAACTGTTGCAGCGAGTCTTTTTGGCTGACTGCCGCGAGCGAACGCAGTCAACGAAGCGGGTGGTCGAGCCTACAAGCTTGAGCCGAAGCACGCGTTGTCTCAAGTTGCCGCTACGGGTACGTTTGGTAACGCGTTCTACAGCACCGCTGAGACGCAGAGTCAAGCTGTTCGAAGAATATAGTGCGACGTTCGAGTCGCTGTCTGGCGGTGTGCTAAAGCTTCAACGCTTTTTTGCTAGCCAGTCATTGGCCGCCGCCCCTAGATTTGCGGGTCGGTTGCCGAAAAACGCAGCTGGAGAGTACTATCCGTTTATTCTGACTGAAGCCGGAAGCACCTTTGTGTTAGATTGGATTCCGTACGCTGGCTTTAAGACAGGCCATCTCCAATGTTGATTCCACAAAATTTGAAAACTTGGCCCAGGGACCGACAATGGGCATTACTCCGCCATTAATCGCCATCAATTGCTAACAATTTCCTATACAGTTGCAATCGCTGAGATTTGTACTAAATTACTATTTCGTGCGTATACATACGCTCCCGAGTTTTGAGCGAGGCCAACGTATGTCCGACAGAAGCGAACTTCCGATAGCTCTCCGAGCTGCTTACCTGGCTATGCATCGGCAGTCGGATTCTGCATTTGCGAAGTATGGGGTTACTGCAGACCAGTTCGTGCTTCTTGCAACCCTCTCGCGCGGTGACGCGCTCACACAGCGAGAACTTGCGCGACGCATGTCTTCAGATCCCAGCACTGTGCGGGCGATGCTGGTTCTTCTTGAAAAGCAAGGTTTGGTCGAACGCGATGTCCATCCGAGCGATTCGCGAGCTCGGACGGTGGCGCTCACAGCAGCAGGCAAACGAAAATTCGGGCTTCTTTGGAAGGCTGGTGAATCCATTCGAGCAAAAATGCTAGCCGCGATTCAACCGGCAGATGTTTCAAACCTGATCAGGCTTTTGACCCAACTTGCGGTAGGTCTCAGCGGCGAAGTTTTCACGCAAACGCAGGAAGCATGAGTCGCTATTGCAGTTTCATTTCGACCCCCGCAATCAGTCATCAAAAACCGAACTAAATCTATAACTAGGACTTCCGTTGTGAAAAAAGCCTTTACTTCCATTTTACCGTCTCTAGTCGCTTCGTTACGCCGGTCGTGCTTGCAAATTCTAATAGCAACCGTCCTGCTAGTTGCAATAGGAACTAGTGTATTCTCACAGGAGTCGGTCAAGGTCTTGATGCTCGGTGACGCAGGTTTTCATAAACCATCGGGCCTTTATCGGACTATAGGCGAGCCATTCAAGAAGAGCGGCATCGAGCTGAAGTACACGGAAAATCTGAGCGATATCAATAGTGACAAAGCGGTTGTTCAAGCTAATCGATCGTTCATCAATCCCGAAATGATGAAGCCTACGATAGACCAGAAGCTGTTCACGTTTGTCGATGTTGGCGCCAAGATCCCCAACTACACACCGGGCAGGCAATGGGGCACACAAGGCGCGCCGCTAACTGAGATGCAGAGGCCACTGCCGGCTGAATCATCGATCAAGGGCTATTCAGTTCCGCAGAGTTTCAGTATGTCTCTGTGGGCAAAAGAGTCCAACGCAAATTGGCCCGAAGATGCTCGGAGTAATGATCAGCTTGCCGGACTGAAGGGCAAGCCGATCGCGATGAACTGGGACGAGCGCGGCCGACTGTGGATCTGCGAAACGATCGATTACCCCAATGAACTTCAACCCTCAGGCCAGGGTCGTGATCGAATTAAGATCTGCGAAGACACTGATAAAGATGGTCACGCAGATAAGTTCACTGTGTTCGCCGAACGCCTGAGCATTCCGTCGACGTTAGTGTGCTACAGCGGTGGCGTTATTGTCCAAGACGGCCAGTCCACGATCTATTTAAAGGACACCGATGGCGATGATGCCGCTGACTTCCGCCAAGTCCTGATCACTGGCTGGGCGATGGGCGACACGCACGGTGGTGTTGGCAATTTCCAGTACGGTCCGGACAACTGGATCTGGGGTATGCAGGGATACAACAATTCGACTCCGGTCATCAATGGCGAGAAGCAGATGAATTTTCGTCAGGGATTTTGGCGATTCAAAGCGAAGAAGGGTGCGGCGGATAACACAGCCCCCGCGTTCGCAATTGACAAAGCATCCAAGGAAGCGGCCAAGGAAGCGACTGACAGTTTCAATCAGCATACGATCCGCGTTCAAGCCGTCGAGTTCATGCGGGCGACCAACAACAACACCTGGGGACTGGGCTTCAGCGAAGAAGGTTACGTTTTTGGTTCGACTGCGAACAACTGCCCCAGTGTCCACATGCCAATTCCAAACCGATATTACGACCGCGTTGCAGGTTGGTCTCCTAAAACGCTTGAAAAGATTTCGCCCGATGCAAAGTTTAAAGCGCTTGACGACAAGATTCGGCAAGTCGATGTGCACGGTGGTTACACAGCGGCTGCAGGTTCGGCAATCTACACTGCGAGGAACTATCCGAGTTCATGGTGGAACCGGATTCAGATGGTCTGCGAACCCACTGGGCATCTAGTTGGTAGTTTTGTCCTCTACAAAGATGGCGCGGGCTACAAGAGTAACAACACGTTCAACACAGTTGCAAGTATTGACGACTGGGCCGCACCCATCATGTCCGAAGTTGGCCCAGATGGAAACGTTTGGGTCCTCGATTGGTACAACTACATCATTCAACACAATCCAACGCCTAACGGCTTCAAAACCGGTAAGGGTGCCGCCTACGAAAGTGATCTCCGCGACAAGCGTTTCGCTCGTATCTATCGGCTGATGTACCAGACGAGCGAAGGCGACAAAGTTGCTTCGAGCTCGCGCGACTTGTCGAAGGCTAGTTCGGTTGACTTGGTGGACGCACTGCAAGACAAAAACTTCTATTGGCGCCGAACGGCGCAACGACTGCTGGTAGAAAAAGATGCCAACGATGCGGCCACGCTTAGTGCACTGGTTGCATTAGTTGACAATCAGGAGCTGGACGAGATTGGACTTACACCGTCTGCCATGCATGCGATTTGGACGCTGGCGGGTCTCGCCGAGTCGGGCAACAAAGCAGCTCAGAAAGCCCTTGGCGATGCGTGCTTGAAAGGGTTTAAACATCCGTCCAGTCCAGTTCGCAACGCGGCTGTCGCTTGCTGCGACCCAACGCAAATCAAGCTGGCACTCGACATGAATCTGCAACAAGATGCGGATCCGCGGGTGAAGCTCACCGTCCTGCTGCGGATCGCCGACGATAAATCGAAAGAAGCGGTCTCGAGCGGACTGCTAACCGAACTCATGCTCGGCAACCAGACTCTTGCTGGAGACGATATCCTGCTCGATGCATGGACATCGGCAGAATCGACCAACACGGATCCAGAACTCGTGGCGAACGTCAACAGCAAAGACTTTCAAGGCAATACCAATGTGTC
>JANNNN010000288.1:0-8782 GCA_031398555.1 Planctomycetia bacterium
TGGCAAAGAGCGGTTTCACTACCGTCCCAAGCGAGAACGATGATCTTTCAAAGCTGCCCATCGTTGTATCAGCTAAATTAAGATATGAACTCGCTCGTACTCAATTTGATCGCATGCAATCCTTGCGTTCGACCAACTCGATTGCTCAAGAGGAACTCGAGAAAATACGATCCGATACACTTGTGCTCGAATCGGACTGGAAGAATCAATTGCTCATGGCGCAGAGTGCCGCGGCCATGGCGAGACTAAAAAACGCTGATCTGGCCGTTGCCCTGCAACAACTTGCGGATACTCAGATTCGAGCCCCCATTCCAACTTTGTTTGCGAATGAAGCGGATCAGTTTTATCGTGTATCGCAGCGACTGGTCTCTGAAGGGACGATGCTCCGTGTAGGAACGGATGTGATGAAGATTGTCCTCGGTGATACACTCAAGTTGCGTTTAGCAGTACCCGAAGCTTACGGAAACGCGGTCCAAGTTGGGCAAAAGGTCGAAGTGATGACTGCGGCCAACGTGCGTCCAAGTGCGGGCATCGTAGCTCGCATCTCGCCATCAGTCGATCGCTCGACGCGTACGTTCTTGGTCGAAGTGGAAGTGCCCAACCGCGATGGTGCTCTTAAGCCCGGCGGTTTTGCGAAGGCAAGTATTAACATTGCGATTAACGAACGAGCGACCACGATTCCCTTGGCTGGACTCTATTCGTTCGCTGGCATCAATAAACTATTTTTGATCGAACAAGGTATCGCTCGCGAAGTCCAAGTGACACTGGGTGAGCAAACAGACAACTGGGTTGAAATCACTTCGCCGCAGTTACCAGCCGATGCAGTGGTGATCACCAGCGGCCAACGCATGCTATCGGAGGGCAAGCCTGTAACCCTACGCGAACCTAAGTCCGAAGAGGCCGAAGTGAAAACAGTGCCCAAAGAAATCGTCGGCGAACAGGTGAAGAACTCGAACGATACGCTTTCGACTCTTGGACAAAAGCAATGAGTTTGTCGGATATTTGCATTCGCCGTCCCGTTTTTACCTGGGTTCTCGTCGCGGTGCCTGTCGTGCTAGGCATCGTGGCGTACTTTGAATTAGGCGTGGATCTGTTTCCCAAAGTGGACTTTCCAGTGATCTCGGTTTCGGCTGCGCTGCCAGGGGCCAGCGCCGAAGAGATGGAGAGCGCCGTCACAAAACCACTTGAAGAGGCGCTCAATACGATCTCCGGGATCGATGAGTTGCGATCGATCACCCGCGAAGGAAACTCGACGCTGATCATCCGCTTCGTGCTCGAAAAAGATGGCGACGTCGGCGCTCAAGAAGCCCGCGATAAGATATCTTCGGTCGTACGGCAATTGCCAGAGGGAATGGAAACACCCCTCGTGAACAAGTTCGATCTCGATGCAGCACCCATCATAACAATCGGAGTCTCGGGCCGACGCGATATTCGTGAAGTCACCGAAATCGCCAAGCATCAGATTCAGGAATTGCTGCAAACAGTTCCAGGTGTGGGCAACGTATTCTTAACAGGTGGTCGCAGTCGCGCCATCAACGTTCGCATCGATACCGACCGCTTGCAAGCCTACGGAGTTTCAATTGAAGAAGTGCGGCAGTCGTTGGCGAGCCAAAATCTGGAAGTGCCCGGCGGTATTGTCGATCAAGGCCAGCGCGAAATGGTCCTTCGCACGCTCGGGCGAGTTTCATCGTCGGCAAAGTTCAATGACTTGATCGTGGCCAATCGCGATGGCTACCCCATTCGAATTAAAGATATCGGTGTAGCAGTCGATTCGATCGAGGAACCGCGAGGATTGAGTCGACTGGATGGCCAAAATGCAGTCAGTCTGTTTGTTCAAAAGCAATCAGGTACCAATACGATTGCGATCTCCGATGCCGTGCAAGAGCGCCTCGCGCGTATTCGCAAATCGCTGCCCAGCGACGTCCGTGTCGAACTTACTCAGGATCAGTCACGATTCATCCGAGTTTCAATGGAAGAAGTGAAATTCCACTTGATGATGGCAGCCGTATTGGTCGGCATCACGATTCTGCTCTTCATTCGTGACTGGCGAACTACAGTCATTGCAACACTGGCTATTCCCACTTCGATCATCCCGACGTTTCTGTTTATGCACTACATGGGTTTTACGCTGAACAACATCACGATGTTGGGATTAATTCTGGCAATTGGAATTGTGATCGATGACGCTGTCGTGGTTCACGAGAACATCTTTCGGCACATGGAAGAAGATGGCTTGGACGCGATGAGCGCTTCGATGCTTGGCACTCGCGAGATCGCCATGGCAGTGCTTGCAACCAGCCTTTCACTGGTGGTGATTTTCGTTCCGGTGGCTTTCATGGGAGGGATGGTCGGACGATTCTTCAGCAGTTTTGGACTGACGGTCGCGTTCGCGATTCTGATGAGTCTATTTGTTTCGTTCACACTGACACCGATGCTGTGCTCGCGGTTTCTCAAGCTCGAAAAACACGAATATGGACAAGCCAAATCTAAGTCTGGTTGGCTTTATAAGTGGACGGATGCCTTTTATGGAAGCTGCCTCAGGTGGGCGCTCAAGTATCGATGGCTAACCATCGGTATCTGCGTTTTGATCGTGCTTTCGACCGCTCCGATTGCTATGAATCTTGGTGCAAACCTCGTACCCCGCGACGACCAGAGTGAATTCCAAGTTGGCTTTATCACACCCGAAGGTTACACGCTTGAGCGAACCAATAAAGTTATCACCGAGATCGAAGAACGTCTGGCCAAACTGCCCGGCGTCGTACATCGCTTTACATCGATCGGTGAAAGCGGTTCAGCCAAAGGACAAGGCGACGTAACGCGTGGATCGATTTACATTCGCATGCGAGAGTTGGAAGAGCGCGGCTTCACTCAGTTTGAATTGATGCGCCGCGCACGCGAAATCCTCCGCGAGTATCCCGACTTGAGAACATCGGTTTCGGACGTGTCAGCAATCGGCGGTGGAGCGAACGGCGACAGTCGTATTTTCCAAATTAGTCTGCAAGGCCCTGAAATCGACAAGCTGGCGGGATATGCGGATACTCTTAAAGCTAGGTTGTTGGAGTTGCCAGGTTTGGTAGACGTTGACTCGACGCTTTCAATGCGCAAGCCCGAGTTGCAAGTCAACATTGACCGCGAACGTGCGATGGACATGGGCATTCCCGTGCAGATGATCGCCAACACGCTGAGCGTACTCGTCGGCGGTCAAATCGTTTCTACCTACAAAGAAGGAACGGAACAGTACGACGTATGGTTACGAGCAGACAAGAATTTTCGAGCCGATTCGAAGGATCTCGGGGCGCTGACACTGCCGTCACCAACAGCCGGTCCGGTGCAACTTAGCAGCATGGCCACTTTGCAAGAACGCCAAGGGCCAAATCAGATTGATCGCTTGAATCGACAACGGACGGTTACGCTCATGGCGCATCCGGACGAAGTGTCACTAAATGAAGCGGTTCAATATGCCAATAAGGTTGTTGAGGAAATGAAGCTTGAACCTGAATACCAGATCGTGTTTGGTGGCCAAGCCGATATGCTTGCAGAGACCGCATATTATTTTATGGTTGCGTTGGTGCTGAGCATAACGTTCATGTACTTGATTCTTGCGGCACAGTTTGAGAGTTGGATTCATCCGATCAGCATTTTGGCTGGACTGCCGGTGACGATTCCGTTTGGGCTGTTGTCGTTGTTGCTTTTCCGCACCCCGCTCGATTTGTACGCGATGTTCGGTTTGTTCATGCTGTTCGGAATCGTCAAGAAGAACGGCATTTTGCAAATCGACAAGACCAATGAACTGCGTCTTGCCGGCCGCGATCGCCAGACGGCAATTATCGAAGCCAATCACACTCGGCTGCGTCCGATCTTGATGACTACTGTAATGCTGATGGCCGCGATGACACCGATTGCGCTGGGGGCCGGTCCTGGTGCCAGCGCGCGAGCGAGTATGGCAAAAGTCATCATCGGCGGTCAAGCGCTGTCTTTGCTTTTAAGCCTTCTCGCGACTCCCGTCGCTTATTCGTTGTGGGACGACTTTGGAATCTTTTGGTCGCGTATAACGCGTGCAAAAGTTCGAACTAAAGAGTTAGTTGCTGCACCGCAATCTTTGACCGATGTCCAACCGACCATCGGGACTTGATGATGCAGATTTCGCGCTAAACTTGCTTACGATTTGCGGAGCGTGGGGCTTGTGAGCCGACGGCGCTAGCTAGCCGCGGGTATCGAAGCGACAAACGGTGTATGGCGACGAAACCGTCAGATTCAATCGGTCTCGCGCATGGTACGCCGTCACTAACATTGGAACGGATCATCGCGAAGCAAAAGACCACGACTTCGAAATTTTCGCGACCGATTTAACCGGATGGCTCGTTTACTCAGGCTGAATTTAAATCTTGGGTAATGTCTTGAAGGAAACGCCGACTGCTGCCCAGAGCCAACTTGGCCGAATTCATGAAAAACTGACCTTTCAGCGGCTTACATTGTGTCAAAAACTACGCTGTGGTAGAGCGTTTGCGGTCAGCTGGGTAGAATTTACCCTTCGACGTATGCAGCATACATGGTGGGAACGAGCCTCTCCGCTGGTTACCGCTTAAACGAGATGCAAGTCCCGCCCTGGGCTAATCGACATGCTAAAAACGATCAGCGAAATATCAGGTCCCATGAAAGTTCGACGATGCTAAAGCGATTGGAGCGATGGTCTCGTTGGGCGATTTTCGTCATGCTCTTTCTTTTGCCCTGGGCCATTTATGGGGTACTAAACCTGCCAGTGGGCGCTGCGGCGCTGCATAAATGGTTGCCGGAAGGCAAACCCGAGCGCCAGCGTTACGAACGATTTCTTGAAGTCTTTGGAAATGATCATTTTCTAATTGTCTCGTGGGACGGTTGCCGGGTGGACGATCCTCGAGTTGATGCCTTTCGAAGTCTACTCACCAGCGAAGATAGTCTTGCAGAACCGCATATCGAATCTGTTTTGACGACGGGAGACGTAATAAAGATCTTGACTTCCGAGCCACTGAACTTGCCGCCACGGGAAGCCGCCACTCGACTAAAGGGCTTTCTTATCGGGCCGGATGGGACCTCGGCTGTTGTAGTTCGTTTTACACAGCTTGGTATCGCTAATCAAAGAGATTCCATCGCACATGTGTTTCAAGCGGCAGGAAAGACTCCAGATCTAGGCCGTATGTCGCTGCGAATGGCAGGCTCGATTTATGAAACTTATGCTGTCGACGAGGCTTCGGAAAACAGCTTGAAGACGCTCGTTTTGCCTTCATGTCTTTTCGGGATGTTGCTCGCCTGGATCTGCTTGCGAAGTGTTCGCGCGGCTCTTGCGGTCCTGTTCATTGCCGGTGTCGGACAATTACTAGCGATTGCAATCGTCTACTACAGTGGCGGGTACTTTAGCGCAGTGTTGATCGTCCTTCCGACGTTGGTGTTCATGTTGACGCTGTCCGGGGCCGTTCATTTGATGAGCTACTACGGTGATGTGTCGCGCTGGCACAAGAATCATCTGGGAGCCCGCGCGATGCTGTTGGGTTTCAAGCCCAGCCTGTTGGCTAGTATCACGACGTCGCTTGGTATGGCCGCGCTGGCCACTAGTCAACTCGCTCCAGTGCGTGAATTTGGTTTGTATTCGGCCGTTGCTTTAAGTGCCGCAACACTGTTCATGCTGCTGGGATTTCCCAAAATCGCTGATTGGTTTTGCGGTAAAGCCGATAAAGAAATAGTCGATTCGGTTAACGTACAAGTCCTAGCCGATGTAGCCGAGCATCCCGCTCATGTGTCGCCGCGAGCCCAGGCCTATGTCCGGTGGCTGGTAAAGTACGGAAACATCGTCGCAGGGCTGGGCTTAGTATTAATGGTTGTCAGCTTCATCGGTTTTCTCAACTTAAAGTCCTCGACCAAGTTTGGGGATATGTTTCCGCGCAAAAGCGCTGTCGTACGCGACATGGCTTGGATTGAAGAGCATCTTGGACCAATCGCTTCGGTTGAGATATTGTTGAGTTTCGATTCGGCTAGCGAACTAGATCTATTCGAACGTGTCACTTGGGTGGATCGAGTAGCCAAACAAATCAGAAGTGGTCCCGACGTCGGCGGAGTCATGTCGGCTCTCACGTTTCTACCGCCTCAGCCTACATCTGGGTCCCTACGCGATGTTGTCAAACGCAGCGCTATGCGCAAGCTACTAGGAAAAAAAATATCGAAACTTGAGGAAAATGGCTGGGTGGGTTACGCCAAGGATGTCCAAGTTTGGCGAATCACAGCAAAAGTCTCAGCCATTGCCGACGAAAACTACGGAGTGTTAGTCGATCGTATTCGCGACGAAGTAAACAAAGTAACTGTAGTAAATGGCGAGTCGCCTGTGCCTTTCTCTGCGGAGTACACCGGATTGTCACCAGTCATGCATGAAACGCAGTTGATGTTGCTTCGCGATTTGGGGGCTAGTTTTACGACAGCGTTCTTATTGATAACGCCAGTCATGATGTTGATCGCCCGCGGATTTTGGGCGGGGTTGTTGATCATGATTCCAAACGTTTTACCAGAGACTCTTGTTTTCGGAATGATGGCCTGGCTGGGTTTTCAGTTGGATGTAGCAGGCATCTTGACCGCCAGTGTTGCCATGGGAATCGCTGTGAACGATACGTTGCATTTCGTAAACTGGTACGCGCGGCGTCTGTCGTTAGGCGATGATCGTGCACAAGCCATTGCTGATTCATTGACGAGTTGCGCTGGAGCGATGTTCCACACGATGCTCATCAGTTGCTGTTCTATGCTACCGTTCTTGCTGGCGGAGTTTATGCCAACGCGTCAGTTCGCGTGCTTGATGATCGCCATGCTTAGCAGTGCTTTGCTAGGTGATCTGGTTTTGCTCCCTGCATTGCTGATGAGTCCGCTAGGTTTGTGCTTGGTACCAAAACGAAAGCCGATTACCCAAGAAGTTTGACTAACTGATACTCAGGATCGCAAATCGATCTATGTCTATTTTACACAAAGCGAGCCTAAAAGCTCCTGCGAGGTTCCTTGCGAAATGGAGCAAGCATAATCACTTCGACCAAAGCAATTTAATTACCGAAGTATTCACTGTGTAAGCGGCCACAATGACGATCGAAAGGACAGCCACCCATAACAGGATGTCAACGACGGCCAGCGGCTTCAGACGCGGGTCAACGCGTCGGTAGCGAAAGAAAACAGTGGCGATTGCGATCATGGGTAGAGTCGCCGCTTGGGCAATTCCGCCGACGGTCACCATAAGCCCAGGCTTTTGCGCAAAAATATAGAACACCAGTGCAAGAGTTGGAAAGAACAAACAGAATCGTTGAATCAATCGAGCTCGCGCTTCCGGGGTCGTCACTTTCGTGAACCCTACCAGATTCAAGAAGTCGACGGTCAATCGGCTGTTGCCGGCGCATGACAAGTAGAGCGTCTTGAATAATACTGCGCCGGCTCCAATGAGAAAGACCAGTCGCGCCCACTCGCCAAACGGAGCTACATACATCTTCGAAAGCGTATCGATCAACGCGGTGCCTTCTGGTACTAGGTGTTGCGGATACAACACTGCGGCGCCCATCATATAAAATGCTACGGTTGAAACGGTGAACACCACCATGCTGATCCAAGCATCGAGGTACATGACGCGAATCCAACCTTTGGCACGTCGTTCCCATGCGGCCGAACCGTCGGCATACCCGACATAACGGGCGTATCCTTTTTCGAGGCACCAGTACGGATAGTAGAACAACTCCGTTGCGCCAACACCTGTGATCCCGAAAACGGCAAAGGCTGAAGCGATGCCATCGGGAGGAATTTGAAACCGCAGGCCCTCTTTAACTTCTTCAAATCGCACGGGGAAATCGGTAGCGCCTAGCGAAGCTGCGGCAATCACAGTGATCAGCGTCACGCTGACGACGATGACGGTTGTCAGCCATTCGATCCGTCGATAACTACCTCCATAAATAAGCGCGATGGTAACTAAGCAAACAACGATTGCCCATGGGAACTCACGGCGCTGGTGAAAGAACTCGGCCGCCTCGGTGGAGATGCTACTCGCAATTACGGCGCATCCGTCTGCGAATTGAGGGAAGACCAGATTGAGTGCTTGGCCAATGGTGCCAGTCATACCGCCCAGTTGAAACACGGTGCAGAAAAGCATGATGAACCACCACCACAGCAACCAGGTCCCAGGCATGCCTAAAATACGTATATCTTGCAGTGCGCCGAGCGTCGGCTTGCCGGATGAAATTGCATAGCGACCGAGTTCGACCTGGACGAAGACCTTGATCACGCAGCTGAAGAGAATTAGCCACAAGAACACAAATCCGTGTTTAGCGCCAAGACCGGTCGTCAGCAGCAACTCGCCAGAACCGACGATCGTACCAGCCAACACAATACCGGGACCAATCTTACGAAGTGCGGCCCACAGCGTAGTTGGCGGTTCTCGGATTTCCGACTCCGGAAGAGCGTAAGGATCGTAAGCGATCGCCTCATCATGCTTCGATCGAGTCGCGAGCTCCTCTAGTGTCGGTAAGTGTGGATTGGGGGATGCCGTGTCGTCGCTCATTCTTCGGATCTTTCGTCACATGGGCCGCCTTGACTAACTGGGCAACAGTATTGCATAAGTTTATGTCCGCGTATGCGACTTTTGGGTATCAAAAAACAACAAGCTCCACTGGTTGATCGATTCATTGTCGGCATAAGCCGCCGGCCACCTATTAAATTAAGCGAGGCACTTGAGCGAAGTACTCGTAATCCTGAGGAGCCGAAAAAATGTTGGTTCGCCGATAAGCCGGGTTCT
>JANNNN010000379.1:0-5979 GCA_031398555.1 Planctomycetia bacterium
CGACCACTTAAGAGCGACAATTTGGTGGACGACGCGTTGTAGGCAGCCGTCAATTGCTCGGCACAATCCAGCAGTGTAGTGATCTCGGCCGCGGACAGGCTTTCGACATCCAGCAAATGGCGACGACGCCATTCAGTGGGATACTTAGGTTCAACCATCTATGGCTCCCGCCCTTCTTAAGATGGGACCATCGTCCCGTCCGCCATGTCCTAAATGTCTAACGTCACTCGGTTTGGCTCGGGACAATGGTCCCCAGCTAAGTAGCCGCCGGATTGTAAACGATGTGGCTAAATCTCGGGAGGCGGGCGCGTAGGATGGGACATTTGTCCTGTCCGTCATCTCCTTCCTTTTCTCAAGTAGTCATTCGCTCGGGACAATGGTCCCAAGCTACGATCGTTACGCGTCTTCCAACTTAGCCAAGTGCCGCAGTGGTTTTGGCAATGGGAAGTGGACTTGCTCTTCGCGAATCGTTTCTTGCCGAACCGTAGCGCCGAAGCGTTGCTTTAGCCACTCAATGGTTTCGTTAACGACCGACTCCGGCGCGCTTGCTCCAGCGGTAACCAAGACCCGGTCTGCAGCATGGAACCAAGACTCATCGATATCCTGCGGCCCGTCGATCAAATACGACTCCTTGCCCTGCTCGCTGCCCAATTCCTTCAGGCGCAAACTGTTACTGCTGTTTTTGCTTCCTAAGACTAGTACAACGTCTGCTTTGTCTGACAATATTCGCACTGCTTCTTGGCGGTTTTGGGTCGCGTAGCAAATGTCGTCCTTGGGCGGACTTTCAATCCACGGAAATCGGGCCTTCAGCCGTTGAATGATCCGATTGGCATCATCGACGCTCAGCGTTGTTTGCGTCAAATAAGCCAACTTGACTTCGGGCGTATACTCAAGCCGGTTGACATCCGCTTCAGATTCGACTAGTACAATCGCTTCGGGGGCTTCCCCCATTGTGCCAATCACCTCATCATGACCATCATGCCCTATCAGAATGATCGTATAACCACCTTTTGCGTACTTAATTGCTTCCAAGTGAACTTTAGTAACGAGCGGACAGGTCGCGTCGATCGCAAAGAGCTTTCGTTCAGCCGCAGTGCGGCGAATCTCGGGCGAAACTCCATGGGCCGAGAAGAGCACCGTTTGGCCTTCCGGCACTTCTTCCAAAGAATTGACGAAGACAGCCCCTTTGCTTTTAAACGTTTCGACGACGTACAAGTTATGCACAATCTCATGGTAAACGTAGATCGGAATCCCGAAATGCTTGATCGCCAAATCAAGACTGGTGACCGCCATGTTGACGCCTGCACAAAAGCCCCTTGGCGCCGCCAGTATAATTTCCATCTTCCAATTCCTGCAAACTTCCAAGAGCACGGTGAACTTCGCGCTAAACGATTTGTAACTCATTAAATTATGGTGCAAAACGCGACGACTACGAATGCCGCCCAGGCCATTTTCTGGGCGGATTTGGCAAAATGGGGGCCCGACAAACCCCCGTCCGCTTGTGATTTGCCATTTGCGCTCGATCATTGCCGCCGTATCGCCCGCAGCCACTACGAGAACTTCACTGTTGTCAGCCGGTTTTTGCCCCGAACACTAAGACAAGATTTTTATAACTTCTATGCTTATTGTCGCTGGTCAGACGACATCGCCGACGAAGTCGAAGAGCATCGTCGCTTGCCTCTACTCAATTGGTGGCATCAACAACTGTGTCTCTGCTACTCAGGCCGTCCAGCCCATCCAGTGATGCTCGCGCTGCAGCAGACTATCCAGAGTCATCAAATTCCCATCACAACCCTCGAGGATTTGCTAAGTGCCTTTCGACAAGATCAGTCGAAACTGCGCTACCGCGATGATGCAGAGTTGCTAGAATACTGCCGCAGGTCTGCTAACCCAGTCGGTCGAGTGATCTTGAAATTTGGCAAAGCTGATAGTGATCCAAACCTCGAACTTAGCGATTCGATCTGTAGCGGATTACAACTTGCCAATTTCTGCCAAGATATGTCCCGCGACGCAGCCATCAATCGCATCTACGCGCCTCGAGTCCTGTGGACCAAGCATGGCGTTACCGAATCCATGATCCTGGATGCGAAATGTACGCCGCAACTGCAAGCGATGCTGGCGGAGTGGGTGCGAGTTTCGCGTGAATTTTTCACCCGAGGGGGCAGTCTGGTTGACCGTGTACCCAAATGGTTAGCCGTCGATGTCGATCTGTTTATTCGCGGTGGACTGGCGATTCTCAATTTGATCGAAGCCCAGAACTACGACGTTTGGACTTCGAGGCCTAAGCTTTCCAATTTTGAAAAGGCTCGATTGCTCTGTCAGTCTCTGGTGTTTCGGTTTACACGAAAGTCACTTCATGGATGACCATATTGCAGAAAGTTATCGCTGGTGTCGGAAGCTCTGCACGCAGAGCGGAAGTAGTTTTTGCTGGACGTTTGTACTATTGCCTCGCCAGCAGTGCGATGCCATGTATTCGCTTTATGCCTTTGCACGTATCACTGATGATCTCGCCGATGGTGAGGGTAGTCTCGAGAGTAAACGCAAAAAGTTGTCGACATGGATGGCGCTCGCCGAGTCATTTGATAGTGATAGGAATCGATCGATCACTGCAGACAACGACTGCCCGATGCTATGGCCGTCACTCAATCACGCGAGACAGTCGTACGACATTCCAAAAGTTCTGCTTACAGACATAGTCCGTGGAGTGAGCTTGGATTTGGATCACGTTCAGCCGCACGATTGGCAGGAACTTGAGCATTATTGTTATCATGTCGCATCCGCTGTTGGGTTAGCTTGCACTCGTATCTGGCGGGCCGACAATGCAATGCCACAGCAAGCAGCCATAGATTGTGGGCTCGCATTTCAGCTAACCAATATCCTGCGGGACGTAGCCAATGATGCTCGCATGGGACGCATCTACATTCCTGCCACCGAGTTGGCTCGATTCGGCGTCGATGCTTCAAAGTGGCTCAGCGGTGCACCTAATGGCGATTGGCAAAAGGCGATTCGCTCGGTTGCGCAGCGGGCCGAAGAGCTATACGCTTCTGGTTGGAATACGATCAAGTATCTTCCACCTTCCAGTCGACGCTTGTTCTCGCTAATGTGGCGCTATTACCATGCACTATTGCTCGAAGTCCTCCACAATATCGACCGACTCTGGAGAGTTTCACGGACGCGTATACCACCCTTGACTCGCGCAAGATTGGCGGCACAGCACTTCATTGCTCCGCTATATTGGTCATTGCCTAGTCCCGTGCATTAGAGGGCTGAAGCATGCAGTGCTTCGAACTGAAGTAAGGACCAACTATCGAACGGCCAGTACTCGCTGATATGCGGTTGCCACACCTTCGGCCATACTCGCGTCGCTATAGAATGCTCGATGCCTTGCGAGAGCACGATCACTCATCTCAATCCAGCGACTGCGGTCACTGATTAGCTCTTCGATCTTGTTCACTAGGCTCTCAACGCTTCGCGGTTCGGCTAGCAAGCCCTCAACGCCATCTCGAACAACCTCAGGGGTCCCCTCAACGCTGGTTGCAACCACTGGTACCGCGGCGGCTAGCGCTTCCAAAACCACCATCGGCATCCCTTCACCAAACAAACTCGGCAAAACAAGTGCGTCTAGTCGACGGATTGCTTCTGGTACATCGCTTGTAAACCCGGTCCATTCAACCACATCTTGGATTTGCAACTCGTCGACCATCGCCATGATTTTGCGTTGGTACTCAGGTGTTTCGAATCCGCCGATCAACTCAAGCGTAACCGACCGGCCGGTGGCCTTGAGACGCGCCATGGCTTGCAGTGCCACTTCGACACCTTTGCGAGGGCGCATCAGAGCGACAATGCCCAATCTCCATTGGCGTTGATTCATTCGAGCCCGCGCATTAATCGGATCAATGGCAGGCACACCGTTAGGAACAGTTACAAGTCGATGTTCAGCGACGCCAAGTCGCAACATCTCTTTTGCGAGGCTCGCACTGACGGTGATCAAACAATCGCAGTTGAATATCGAATAACGTTCGATCCATGAATTCACTCGATTGACCAAGCCATGCGTGCTATCGCGTGAAGTCGGGCTATGAACATGATATACCCAAGGCAAACGTGTGCGTAACGCCACCAGCGATGTAATCATGGCTGTTCGAGGCGTATGCGCATGCAGAAGAGTGACAAAGTTTTCACGAACGTATTTGGTTAACTTCGAGATGACTGTCAGATCAAGTCGACCGCGCATCGGAGTTTCAACGATTTGTTTTTTACTCAGCCCACAAAGTTCCGGGAAACGATCTGGTTTAACACATGCAAACCGTGCATCGATACCAAACGCTCCCAACCGTTTTCCAAGCAGTTGCTGCACCCGCTCCGCACCTGAAAAGTGCTCGCCATTGATGACATGCAATACCGTTGCGGTCGTTGCTACAGCTCGAACAGGCAACGCCAAATGCACCGGCGTTTCCAGCGGCACTATCACGGTGTCGATTTGAGTTGTATTGGGTATCGTCAGGCTCATCGTGCATCCCAGGATCGAAAGGCGCAGTGTCAACATACAAGAGACGTTCGTAATGAAAACGTACGTCTGCTCCATCCCGCAGGCCGGTAAGCAGCAGAGTTGCCTTAAGAATCGAGAGGTGATTTCGATGAAATGGTCGAATATGCGGATTATGCAGGCTGGTACACTTTGCACGTGAGAAATGCGTGTAGCCTGTTTTGGCTGAAGTGAGCCCATCCACGGTGCTCTAACGCGATCGCGGGTTCTTCAAAAAATACATTCGACCATCTTCTGCGCCGCCGAGAAAATCTTGAATTCCGTCTCCGTCAAAGTCAACCGTGCTGGGGCTGACATCGTGGCCCTCGATATTCTGCTTGGCGAGTGTGCCCGCACTTTTGAAAAACCACTTTCCATCACGGTGGTCGACTTGCTCTAACAAATCCGCATTCGATGAATTGAGCAGCAAATCAAACTTGCCGTCGCCATTCCAATCGGTCGTACACAGTTTGCGACGACCACTTCCGCCCGCCGCTTTGGTATTCAGTCTAAGTGGGGAACCTTGCTCGTCAACGAAAACTCGCTGAGGTGGTTTTAACTTCAACTCGCCCCGTTCAGTAAATCTCTCAAAGAAGCTCAAGTAGCCTTCGTGGTCGAGCATCGCGAGATCAACCAACTCATCTGCATTGAAGTCGTACACTACAGGCGTGGTTCGCCATTGTGTCAGAAGTGCCTTCAAGCGAGGTTTTTTCCATCCCCAAGCCAACAACGGCTGCGGACCAATCCACTCGACTTCGATTGCTTGCGGACGCGCGAGTTTCGGTTCACTGCGCGTTCCAATATTCTTTAGCCAGACGACTTCGCCCAAAATGCTGTTAAGGATAACGTCCGGCAGTCCATCTTGATCCCAATCGCTTACACTAAATGTGGTGTAGCCCCACTTGAACTCCGCCGGTCCTTGAATGCTCCCATTGGAGCCTGCATAAACGCGAAAGCTGTCGCCGTTCACTTCCAACCGGCGTGGCGCATTCCATCTTGGGTTTGCGATTTTAGGACCACTCAAGTTCTCAAAATACTCGATGTAACCGGCCGTGTTACCACTTAAGATATCTATATCGCCATCGCCATCCCAATCGGTTCCTACTGGAGTCGCCAGCGCACCGCATTTTAAGGTGTCAGCCTGCTGTTGAAAGTAAACCGGCGCGTTAAAAACCGGCTCGTTATGCTGATTGAGTTTGCCAGTGTTTTCAACAAACGCAACGCGTCCATCTTCATCACCAACGATCAGATCCTTATCGCCGTCTTTGTCCCAATCAAAGGCGATTGGAACAATCATTTGCAAGTCCATTTGCAGCGGTTCGCCGCTTGCATCATGCAGCTTAGCGCCGTCGGCGTAATGCGGTTGCGTCCGGCTGCCGGTATTTTTGAAGTAGGTAAAACCATCGAGAAATTCACCACAAATGAGATCCAAATCGCCGTCGCCATCAAAGTCC
>JANNNN010000422.1:0-2328 GCA_031398555.1 Planctomycetia bacterium
TTTCAGGCATGATTTTCAGCTATTCTTTCGCGACGGCTTTTTTATCAGTGGCCGCCTCAACAGGTGGTGCTGGCCATGGAGCAATTTGATTGCCTTCCGGGCCTTTAGCTTCACCACTAGGTGTCTTTCCACGCAGCGTTGCAATGTACGCTGAAACGAGGACGACTTCATTCGGATGAATACGGTTCGCCCAAGCCGGCATGGCACCATTGCCCGCACCCTTGGTGATTACTCGGGCAATGTCTTCGACTTTGGTAACGTTCTTGTAGAATTCGTCAGTTAGATTCGGACCAACCTTGCCTTCACCTTCGCGACCGTGGCAGGAAATGCAATTTGTTTTGTAAACTGTCTGCCCAACTTTCAGCCAACTTGGTTTGGCTGTGTAAGCCAGGATGGTGTCGGCATCAGGTTTAAGATCGCCGATCTCTGAAAACTGCAGCCGCATGTTGGCTGATAGATCCGCATCGTAGCCCTCAGCAATTGAGCGACCGGGGGCTCCGATATGAAAATACATCGCGTAAAAAACGCTGAACACAATCGATGCTACAAACATCCATTTCCACCAACCCGGGAGCGGATTGTCGAACTCTTGAATGCCGTCGTAGGCGTGATCCGTGAGTTGATTGCTATCCATGACGTGGATCCTCCACTTCGTCGCTGAGCGGAATTGAGGCAAATCGCTGGCTGGCTTGCGAACTCAAACGCAAACATCCGTACAATATGATGCCAAACGACAGTACGAGCAAAATTAGCGCAGCTTCTGCGCAATCTGAGTAGTCAAGCGCACTGACTAGATCTTTAATCATTCGATTTTCCCAAGTTATTTCGAAAACAAATTCTATTTTGAGCAAATGCGACTGGTGCTTAAGCAGCAGGTACCCCTTGAGCCACCGGTGCTTCGACTACTGGCGTTTCGGCAGCAGGTGGAGCGTCGGCGGGCTCACCCGCCTTCTTTTTTGGTTCTTCCGTGCGGAACAAGTCAGTACCGATTCGTTGCAGATAAGCAATCAGCGCGATAGCTTGCTTCTCCTGCATTCCAGCCGGTCCACCTTGCTTGACGACATCCGCCGCAACGGCTTCCGCTTGCTTGCGAGCGTGTGAATCTGCGTCACTCATTTCTTCCTCGCCATAAGCCGCACCCAAGTAACTCGATGCCTTTACCAAGGCTTGAATCGCACTAAACTTCAAGTCCGCTTCCAACAAGTGACCGTATGAGGGCATCACCGATCCCGGCGAGACCAACTCAGGGTTCTCAAAGTGTGTCCAGTGCCAAAAGCTGCTCTGACGGCCACCTTCACGAGCCAAGTCAGGTCCGATCCGTCGACTTCCCCACTGGAAAGGATGGTCGTAGATAAACTCTCCAGGCTTGCTGTATTCCCCATAGCGTTTGGTCTCGGCAACCATCGGACGAATTTGTTGCGAATGGCAGTTGTAGCAGCCTTCGGAAACGTAGATCTGTCTCCCCGCAAGTTCAAGCGGGGTGTAGGGTTTAACCGTCGCGATCGTAGGAATGTTCGTTCGAATCAAGAACGTCGGTATCACTTCAAACAACGTCGCAACCACCACCGCTACTGTAACTAAAACAGTGAACTTCACTGGCAAGCGTTCCCAACGTCGATGCCAAGTCATCTTGGACCACATGTTGAGCTTTTTGCCGAATTCTAGAACCGGAACGTTAGCCAATTCATTTACCGACTGAACAACGGGTGCGTCATAAACTCGGGACAATCGAGGTGCCGACAGAACCGGAGTTTCATACTTCGCTGGGCGAGTACTCCACGTCATCAACGCGTTGTAGCACAGCATCACCACGCCAGCGACATACAGGACCCCTCCAAGAACTCGCAACCACCACAGCGGTACAATCGACTGCGTTGTTTCAACGAAGTCCGGATACATTAAGTGCCCTGTATCATCAATGGCTCGCCACATCAATCCTTGCATCAAACCTGCTGCGTAGATCGGAATGATATACAACAGAATCCCGATCGTGCCGACCCAAAAGTGCAGACTAACCAGTTTCGGACTCCACATCTTCGTCTGAAAAATACGTGGTAGCAGCCAATAAAGCATACCGAACGACATAAAGCCATTCCAACCCAGCGCACCCGCATGCACGTGGGCGATCGTCCAGTCAGTGTAGTGACTGAGTGCGTTGATGCTCTTGATCGAAAGCACCGGGCCTTCAAAGGTGCTCATCCCGTAAAAAGTCACACCGACAACATAGAACTTAAGAATCGGATCCGCTGCTACTTTGTGCCAAGCACCGCGAAGTGTGAGAAGACCGTTGATCATCCCACCCCAGCTTGGCATCCAGAGCATGATCGA
>JANNNN010000438.1:0-11795 GCA_031398555.1 Planctomycetia bacterium
GGTGCGTTACGCGGTTTTACTAACCTGATGCAAAGTTCTTTGCGCTTTTTCGATTTTAATATTAGCGAGTGTGCGGGCACGTGAACCGCTTCACGCACCCTACGCTGAACAATTGCGTTAGTAGAGCAACACAGAAGCCCGTCGCTTTTTAAATTCATTCAAATCATCGGCGTAAATCTCTTGCAACTCTTTTACAGTAGCGCCTGCTACGATGGCATCACGCATCTTGGCGTTGACGAGCAAGGTGTTGGCTGAAGCGGCTTTCCATTGGTCGGGATAAAGCTTGCAAAGACCGACGGCTAGATTCAATCCCAACACGAGCGGTTCAATCGCAGTTACATCGGTTACAACAAACTGCACACCATGACAGGCTTCGTTAACATACTTGCTCGCGTTCGGTGTGACGGTGCGCGGAATGCATCGCACGCCAGCAATGTTCTGCACATTCAACCAAGCAGCCAACTTGCGACCATCAATCCATGGACTTCCGATCCATTCAAACGGGCGATCCGTACCACGACCGACGGAAATGTTGGTTGTTTCAAGTAACCCAATGCCAGGATAAAACCTGGCTGCTAATAATGAACGCATGTTAGGTGACGGATCCACCCACTCTTGGCCAATCTGGTCCAAAGATTGTTCGCGCTCCCAATTTCGAACTGGAACGATTTGTAGCTCAAGCTTCAAATCGAGTTCTTTGCGAAATAGCAGCGCGAGCTCTCCGACGGTCATCCCGTGTTGAACGGGCAAATTATGGCAAGCCACGAAACTCTCGCGACCTGAGTCGACCATTGAACCCGCGACAACCATACCACCGATTGGATTGGGGCGATCAAGGATTATCAACTGCTTGCCATGCTCGGCGGCGGCGAGCATGCATTCCTTCATCGTTGAGATATAGGTGTAGAAGCGGCAACCGATGTCTTGAATGTCGTAGACCAGGCAATCGATTTTCGCGAGTTGCTCAGCGGTCGGTCGACGCGTTTTGCCGTACAGCGAATAAATCGGCAGCTTCAACTCGTCAGCCGTCGTGTCACCGATGCCCGCTTCGTCGAGCAAGCCCTCGAAGCCATGTTCGGGGCTGAACAACGCGACCAGTTGAACACCTTCGGCCCGCCTGAGAAGTTGCGCCGTCGAAATGCCATCGGAAGTGCGACCGGTGTGATTGGAAACGAGTCCTACTCGTTTTCCTTTCAAGCATTGAAACTGCGATTCACGCAGTACGTCGACACCCAGCATGACCCGCGCAAGTGGATCGCGAGTCGGGAGCGGCGGTACGCAGCGTTCAACAATTGTCCTGGCTACTTTCCCCGCCAAGCGATTGACGTTTCCTTTACCGTCCGGATGCAACCGATTGCTTAGGAAAACAAAGAAGCAGTTTTGGGCTGGATCGATCCACAGCACCGTGCCCGTGAATCCGCCATGACCAAAGGCAGCGGTGCTTAGCGCATCGCCACTGTTGTAACTGAAGCTCGAGTGATGATCAAAGCCGTTCGTGCGCGATACGATTCCAAAGTCGCCGCGCGTATCGACTTTATGTGGAGCAGTAAGTTTGAGCACTGTTTCTGGCCTCATCACTTGAACGCCTTCGAACGTGCCGTGGCCTAGCATCATCTGAGAGTAACGCGAGATATCGTCGAGCGTCGAGAATAATCCAGCATGGCCAGCCACTCCGCCCATCAGCGCCGAACGCGGGTCGTGCACGATGCCGCGGAGCATGACGCCATCTCGAGGTTCGGTAGGCGCAATACGAGGACGAAGTGTCTCCGGCGGCAAGTATCCAGAGTCTTTCATTCCGAGCGGTTGAAAAATGTTGGCTTTTGTAAAGTCGTTCAGCGGCTGACCGCTGGCGTTTTCGACGATCTTGCCGAGCAGCTGAAAGCACACGTCGCTGTAGACAAATTTCGTACCAGGCGTTGATTGGATTTTGACTGCGTAAAGATTTTTCCACGCGTTTTCGATACCGGATTGATAGTCTTGAATCGAATTATCAGGAATCAAGCCGGCGGTGTGTCGCAGAAGGTGTTTAACCAACACAGCGTCGCGGCCATCACCAGTGAACTCGGGCACATACGTTTTTACCGGCGCCTCCAAATCGACCTTTCCTCGCTCGGCCAAGATCGCAATGCTGGTGGCTGTTGAAACGGGCTTGGTAATAGAGGCCATGTCAAATATGGTGTCAAGCGTCATTGCCTCTTGCTCTTTGTCCATCGCGCGATTGCCATAAACATCGCGGACAAGCCACTCGCCATTGTGCCAAAAGCCGACCACTGCGCCTGGCAAATCACCGGCTGAGATGGCAGAATCAATAGCTTCGCGCACTTCCTGTTTGGCTGCGGCTAAGTTCACAGCGTCGCTTTGAGCCGATACGCTCCGAATTTCAGAGAGCAAGCAAAACGATACTAGAAGCATCAATCTCGAAGCTAATTTCATAACGGATCCAAGTACGTAAAAATGCGCGATTGTATGGCTGCATCAGGTTTCTCACGAAACTAGCTACGGCACAAAGCCAGGAACACCTAGCAATTCACAAGCATGTAAGACCTTGCAGGTTAGTGCAAGTCGGCGGTGTACGCAACTTATGCCGCACGGAAAGTTTTTTGTAAGTTCTTCAACTTCGATTGTCCGATGTTACGCAAGTGACGACAAAGTTCTTAGGAACTCGTCACATCGGGGTGAGTCCAGGATCCAGGACTCATCGATATTGCGCAAGGACGACGCTAGCTTCTGGTTCTTTGCAGCGCAATTGGACAAGTCATGTCACTTGAGTGGTTTCACGCTATACTCGGCGGGATGTTCGTCGGCGTATGGATGATGGTGGGGCAAATTATGGCCACCGAACGGTTCCGGCACGGCACGGATCCGTAAGTAACAGTTAACAATAACGACGTGATTGCAGCTGCGCGAGGCTTGTCTAAAGCTGAACCGTCAATCACCCCGATCGTTTAAACGCTTCGTACAGGAAAAGCCGTACGACGCGTTCGGTGTGGGAAAAATATTATCCAGCGCGATCTTTGTCATGACGTACTCTTAGCGTCAGTCGTAGGGTGCGTGAAGCGGTTAAGGCAGCCGCGCTCTCTCAAGTACCAGAAATCGCGAACGATTAACAGACGGTAGGTCATGGTTGGCAAAACCGCGCAACGCACCTTCCCGATCGAATGATACGAAGTATCGCCATCAACCCACGCAAAGTCCTGCCACTCGCGGTTTGTTACGCGGTCGTTGCGTTGCACCGTAGTTTTGCGTGTCGTCGTAGATTAGGTTTGACTCCGGTCTCATTCAAGCCAAGGGCGTCCGCTTCACACACCCTACAATATCAATGCAAACGCTACTTTTGCGGAGTAAGGCGACACTTTCTAACGCTCTCGACTGGTGGCTTGCATAAATCGAAAGATGTAATACGCCAGCGTCAATACAGCTTGCAAAGTGGCAGCCACGTAGGTCAACGCAGCAGCATTCAGCACCTTGCTAACGTACGGCAACTCTGGACCGCTGACAATTCCGAGATTGACAAGCTCTACCTTTGCTCGTGAACTCGCGTCGAACTCGACCGGCAAGTTCACTAACTGGAACGCGACGGTGGCTCCGAAGGCAACGATGCCAGCTAAAAATACCCACTTGCCGAGGAATGCTAGATTGCCAAAAACCATCACCATCCCGATCATCAGCAAGATGGTGCCAAAACTGCTGCCGAACTGGGCGGCGGGTACGGCGAGATTTCGAATCCGTAAGGGCGCATAACCGCGAGCGTCTTGCAAAGCGTGTCCGGCTTCGTGCGCGGCGATTCCCACTGACGCCATCGAATGACCCGAAAACACGTCAGGGCTCAGCCGCAGGATTTTCGCACTTGGATCGTAGTGATCCGACAACTGCCCAGGGATCTGCTCAATATCGATGCTCTGCAACCCGCCCGCATCCAAAATTCTTCGAGCTGCCTCATAGCCACTCATCGAAGCCCGCACTTTGCTCATCTGTTCGTAGGCTGAACGTACCATCCACTGAGCTACCATAGCCAAAATCAGGGCTGGCGCGATGAACAGCAGGTACATGAAGTCAAACCCAAAACCAAACATTCCATTCTCCAGGTTAGTCAATTTACTCAAAGAGCCAAGATGACAGGCGTCGCGAGCAACCGCCATTGCAGTGCAAACGAAGTACCAAATTCGGGCTCACTTGGGATCACCCAGCTGTTCGCGCAAACGACGCCGTATACGGCCAATGTCACTCACTTTGTAGCGGAACCGGCGCGAGCCGTCCGGTGAATGCCTTGATTCACTTAAACTACATTCACTCCGAATTGTTGAAGGTGGAACGCAAGTTGCACCTAAGCATGCGATGTCAATCCAATCGCTCATGAAGGAGAAAAGCATGTCCAGGTTAAGTAATACGCTAATTGTGGCTGTTGCTGCTTTTGTATTTTCGCTTGTTGAACCGTGCATTGCCCAGTCTACAAAGACTGCATCCCAGGCTGCTGCACCTCGTACTGCAGCACCTGAAGCCGGGGCACCTCAAGCTGCTGCACCACAAGCTGGGGCGGCAGCGCAAATTGGGAATGCGCCGCAAACTAGGCCGGACTCTAGTGGGGGGCGTTCCAGCCGCGCACGGTCACGAGATCGAAATAATCACTGGCATTCGAACGAATACTACGTGCCGTCCACAGGTTACTATCCCTACTCAGTTCCCTATAGCTTCGGCTATGGAGGGAACGGCGGTTACTACCCGTATGGTTACGGATATTCGAATTACGGATACCCAATCAACCTTAATAGCGGCCTTGAACGGGGTTTCAAGTACGGAAACACATACATCAATCCCAACTTTGGAAATTGACGCGTAGAACGTTCCCGGTGCTTACAGAGCTTGCGTACAGACGCGCCAACTAGGCGGATCTAGGCGGCTTTAGTGGCTGACGGAAGGTGGCACCCACAGGAAGAACTCGCGTGGGGCCAGCTATGATTTGCGGTGAGCCGGCCGGGGCTTCGATTCGCATGCCGATCGAGCCGTAGCAGTGGTTGAACTGCTCGATGAACTCTTGCAACTCTTCGTCAGGCAGACATACAGCGCCTACGACGTTGGCATCTTGCCGAATAAGGCCGGTCAGCGGCTCCCGACTTGGACTTGAGGACATAGATGTTCCATTCGCATCAAATCATGGCTAATGCTGCTAGCGTCCGAGCCAACATGTTCGCCAAGGTGTCAGGAAAGATCAGATTATTAAAAGCTGGTTTTATGCCGACGCTGGCAGCGTCGGCCACGAGCGTGCCAGGATGTACAACCAACGACATTCTAGCGTGTAGTGAGATTCTACCAAGACGGAAAATTTCACGTAACGGAAGTTATTTTTCCGGTAGTAAGGTGTATCAAGTCGCGTCCGATGGCCTTAGTGACGCAAAATGCCCCGTCGGCTCTTGCTAAGCTAGAAAAGTGTGCTATATTCACTACCTGCTGTTGGCGGACTGAGTCCGCAATTAATGCCCGCAAAGCCAGCTGCCGCGTGTCGACGCTTGGTAGCCGCAGACCGTAGTTGGCGTAAGATATAGAATATTGGCTTGTTTGCTCAGTGAATTTGCTGCCATTCCCCGCCTGACTTACCGACGTGTGAAGACGAATTGCCAACAGCGATGACTTTTCAAAAGTGTAGTATCCCCTGCTGCACGATTCGACTTCACACGTCGTCCCTTTCCCGCAATCTGGGCGTCGGTTCCCGTAGCCTAGGCTTCCAGCTTGGGTTTTGCATCTACAACTGGGGCGTTCTATGACAAATCCCATCCCAAAATCGCTCGATGAAACTGGTCCAGCCAGCCGACGTGACTTTATCAAAGGTTCGTCGTTGTTACTTGCCGGTGGAGCCATTCCAGTTTCTGCGCCACGTCCGAATCCCACCAAAATCGGCGCCGAACCGATTCGTGTGGGTTTAGTCGGTTGCGGAGTGCGCGGGACTGCGATCGCGCTGCAAGCTCTTAATCCGTCGCATGGTGAAGTTCGATTAGTCGCAGTTGGTGACGTTTTTGAAGATCGTCTTCAGCAAGCGATGCGAGCGCTTCGGAGCAGTCCGAATCGCGATCGAGTGGACATTGATCCGCAGCAACGTTTCGTCGGCCTGGAAGCCTACCGCAAAGTCATCGACAGCGATGTGGACTTAGTGATACTAGCTGCGCCGCCGGGGTTTCGGCCCTTACATTTTGCGGCTGCGATCTCGGCAGGCAAGCATGTTTTCGCCGAAAAACCGATCGCGACCGACGCGCCGGGCGTGCGTCAGTTCTTAGCGACATTCCAAGAGGCCACCGAACGAAAACTTGCCCTGGCGGTCGGCTTGCAACGCCGCCATGAAGCAGCATATCGAGCGACAATTGCCAAGTTGCAAGAAGGTGCGATAGGTCGAATCAATTTCTGCCGAGCTTATTGGAATCAAGGTGCGAGCTGGTCGAAACCGCGGGCCAAACAGCAAACCGAACTCGAATATCAACTCCGCAACTGGGGTTACTTCAATTGGCTCTCGGGCGACCACATCGTTGAACAGCACGTTCATAACTTGGACGTCATCAATTGGTTGCTTGGTGGTCATCCCGAACGAGCTCAAGGTGTCGGTGGTCGGCAGTTGCGAACGGGTGCTGAATTCGGGCAAGTCTATGATCATCACACTGTCGAGTTTACTTACCGCAGTGGTGTGAAGTTGATGAGCATGTGTCGACAGATGCCGAATTGCTGGAATGCAGTCGGCGAGTTCGCTCATGGTTCAGAAGGTTGGTCGGATATCGCGGCCGGGAAAATTTTCGATCTCGACAATCAGTTGATTTGGGAAGCGGATCCAGTTCGTCGCGGGCATGCTGGCGAGTTGGAAAATCTCTTCGCAGCGCTGCGTTCTGGGATTGTTCCAAACGAAGGTCATTACGCAGTGGAAAGTACCATGACGGCGATCATGGGTCGCATGGCAACTTATTCGGGAAAAGAAGTGACTTGGTCGCGTTGCATGAACAGCCAATCGTCGCTCGCCGATGTGTCTAGTCTTCGGACACTGCACGATACTGCCCCGTGCCAGCCTAACGCGCATGGTCATTACGAAGTTGCTCAACCTGGCGCTGATTCGAAAGATAGTTGAAGCAGTTGCCAATACCGCCCACACGTCATCGATGTTCGCTGGCTTTGCTCCAGTGGATTCCTTCCAAATCCGCGCATCAGTTTGTAGAAACGTTGATTGTAGGGGGGGACTAACTGCTTCAATCTGCTTGGGTTGAAATTGTCGTCCCAGAGAACCGCTTCGGCGTTGACCTTTATATGCCTTTTGAGGGATAATACCGGATCAACGCAAACTGGGAGAACTTCTTGGCTACTGTGACTGAAAACGACAATCTGCAGCTCTATTGCCACTCTATGGCGGAGCAGGCGAAGGCGGCGTCGCGAGTATTGGCAACACTTTCGACGGAAACGAAGAATCGGTGGCTGCTGCATTGTGCGGACCAGTTGGAAGCCTGTTTGACGGGGCTGCTGACGGCCAATGCGCTGGATATTGACTTGGCTCCGGTTTACGGTTTAACCGAAGCGGCCATCGATCGCTTGCGGCTGGATGAAAAACGGGTTGCTGCGATGGCCAAGGGAATGCGCGAGGTGGCTGCTCTGCCCGATCCGATTGGTGAAATCATCGAAGGTGGCGTGCGTCCAAACGGTTTGGAGATTTCAAAAATACGGGTGCCGCTGGGTACTGTGTTTTTCATTTACGAATCGCGGCCTAACGTGACCGTCGACGCGGCGGCGATTTGTGTCAAAAGTGGCAATGCTGTCATTCTTCGCGGCGGGAAAGAAGCTATTCGTTCGTCCGGTGCGCTGGTGACTGTGCTTAAAGAGTCGGCGGCAATTTGTGGTATTCCATCGGGCGCGGTCCAGTTCGTAGAGACTACCGATCGGGACGCCGTTGGCCATTTCCTGCGAATGCCCGAGTGGATCGATGTGGCGATCCCTCGAGGTGGAAAAGGGTTGATCGAACGCGTGGCTTCGGAAGCTAAAATGCCGGTGATCAAGCACTTTGACGGCAATTGCCATGTCTACGTCGACAAATCGGCTGACGCGAAAGCCGCTGTCGATATCGTTGTGAATTCGAAGTGTCATCGACTGGGTGTATGCAACGCTTGCGAGAGTTTGCTTGTGCATGAAGCAGTTGCGCCAACATTGCTACCAAAAATTGCCGAGGCATTGATAGCTAGAGGAATCGAAATTCGCGGCGATTCAGTGACCTGCGAGTTGATTCCGGATGCCTTGCCTGCAACTGAGGAAGATTGGTACACCGAGTACTTGGGCCCGATCATCAGCTGTAAAGTAGTGGTGAACGTGAATGAAGCTATTGAACATATCAATCGATTTGGATCGCATCACACTGATGCGATCGTGACCAGCGATCTGAATTGTGCTAGAACCTTCACACAGCAAGTGGATTCGGCAGCGGTGATGGTTAATGCTAGCACCCGTTTTAATGATGGTGGCGAGTTCGGGCTGGGGGCAGAGATCGGAATTAGCACTGACAAATTCCATGCTCGCGGCCCGTGTGGGCTAAAAGAGTTAACGAGCTACAAGTACGTGGTCTACGGATCAGGGCACGTGCGAAAATGACAGAGTGAGCAATTGGCTTAGTTGCTCATGCAACGATTGAGATAATCGTGCGACACCAATCACGGAGGGGAATATGGCAGACGATGCACTAAGTCGCAACGAAGTCGAAGACCTATTGCGTTCAATGGATTCGGGTGAAAAGAAAAAGAAACCCCCTGCTGCTCCAGCTAAGCTTGCCAAGAGTTCCATTTCTGCAAGTGACATGGAAGCCAAAGCGGACGCACTTCTAGCCGGAGCTAATGCCCCTCCTGCGGTCAAATCTGCCGCTCAGCGCCAGCGAGTGGTGGCTTACGATTTCAAACGGCCGGAACGGGTTGGCAAAGAGCAGATGCGAGCGTTCCAGTCGTTGCACGAAGGGTTTGCACGGAATTTTGGTGCGTCGTTGTCGGCTCTGTTGCGGACGATTGTTGAAGCCAAGTTGATCAGTGTTGATCAACTTACCTACAGCGAATTTGTTTACAGTCTCGAGATTCCGACTTGCTTTAATCTGCTCAAGCCCATGCCGCTGGAAGGCAACTGGATTCTTGATATCAGTCCGGCGTTGCTTTATCCGATCATCGACCGCATGTTGGGCGGGGCGGCTAGCCCTGAATCCGCGTTGAAACGTCCGCTGAGTGAAATCGAAATCCGCCTAACATCGCGAATTACCGCTGCATTTTTGCGAGACTTGACGTTCGCTTGGTCCAACGCAGTCGCTCTCAAGGTGGAAGTCGAACGTATCGAAAGCAATCCACAGCTTGTTCAGATCGTACCGCCAAACGAAGTGGTAATTCTGGTCAGTTTTGAGCTGACGATGGGCAAGACCCGCGGGATGGTCAATTTATGCATTCCGTTCAATACGATCGAACGTATTGGTTCGAAATTGACCAATAACAGCTGGATCGGCTATGCATCAGCTCGCAGTACCGATGCTAGCCAGAGTCAGATCGGCAACCTCATCGGCGAATCGATGACCGAGGTGGTAGTCACCCTCGCCCGTTCGACATTGCGAGCTACGGATCTGCTCAATTTGCAAGTTGGTGATATCGTAAGCACAGAGAAGGATATTCGCGAACCGCTTGAAGTTGAGGTTCAAGGGGTTGTCAAATTTCATGCCAAAGCGGGAGCTCTTAAGGGCCGCAAAGCGATTGAATTGTTAGGCGTCGCCGAAGATCGCAGGGCAAAAAAGGACGTCTGAGCGAGTCCGTAGCTGGTTTCTTAAGAAACAGGAGCGGTGAGTTGATTCATCAGGTTTCTTAAGTTGGGTGGCACGTCCTGAGTACTCGAAGGGCGTGGTGTGTAACGCGTGAATCAAGCCCTTCGATTACTCAGGGGGCGTGCCACCCAAATTAACGTTGATGCGGAGATTACTAGCGGACGACCTCACGTTGCGGCAGCTTGAGCAAGCTGGTGCGATATTTCTCATCGAGCAATTTTTTGTTGATTCGCTCTGGATCGACTTGGCTCCATGTCTCTCGGTAGAGAGGCGAACGCACTTCGCGTCGCACTTTGGCGTCGCGATCATGCCAGCGAACGACATATTCGCCATTGAGTGGATTGCGAGTCGGCATGCGGCTGATATCGTTTTCGACCAAGCACCATGCGATGACGTGGAATCGCCGATAGTCTGGTGACCATTCATAAAAAATGACCTGGTCGTACGCATGTCTTCCCAGGTCATCATAAAAATGATTCAGCTCGATAAGATCGACCTTCTCGGTCACATCTCTGCCGCGTGGACCGGGGTCGGAAGGCATCGCCAGTAAAGCGACGAGCACGAAGGTAGAAACCATCCTTGGCCTCCTTTGCAGGGACGCTCGCCGATTGACGTCGAACGGGCCAGGATTGACTCGAGTTGACGCTAGCGTGCGAGCAAACTGAGCGAACACCGAACGAAGCCGCAATGTGCGACCCCGATCAAAATAACCGCCTGCATTACAAACTACCCCTCAGTCGTGCTGCAATCTCATGGTTCACTTTCGCGAACGCTATCCAACTAGCAAATATCGGTTGCCGACGTCAAGGTGTTTAATCGAAAGCTTTGGCGGGAAATCAAATCGCGTTACATACGCACATCGTCAGTTTGTACTGCCCCCCTGCCAGCTTGACGGTGGCTATGGGGCATCTCACTCTTAAATCGAACAAATCAACAAAGAGAGGTTTTCTCCAGCGCAATGGGCTGACGTTGATGTGTCTGTGAACGCCCACGCACACAGTCGAAAAGCTTGGCAGGAGCCTTGCACTCCCGATAAATTGCAGGCAATTCCAAGGGGAAAGTGCGTTCCTGCAGGAAGGATCGGTGATGCAACCGAGGACGTCGCTTAAGGGATCGCTTAGCCAGCATCAGCTGGCTGAAGTCGTTCGGCGCAATCGAGGTTAAATGCGGCGAGTTTAATGAGCCCTTTGGCGAAAGGGAGGCATGGTTTTCTGAATTTTCGCATCAAGTTTCCGGTTGTGGCGACTGAACATATGTAAACGAACATTCTTCCTAAAGTAGTTGACCCATTTGAATCGAAAACTACCCACGGACAGTTTGTTCTGTTAAGTCCCAACGGATCGAATGATTCGAAGCGATTATGAACTGCTGTTTCAGTTAGGGGGGAAATCTAAAACAGCGTGCGCACCTTATGGGTGTCTGCGCCGGAGTTGCGTTCAGAGGTCGCAAGACCCGCGAATAGCTTCTATAGAATTCCTCCGCACGTGCCGATCTAAGTTTTGCCGAGAGGCATGCCTCAGATGGTAACTAGCTGATTCACGCCGTTCGTATGACTTCCAATCAGCGACCACGCTGCCATTCGGGGGTGTGGAAGTGATGGTCAAGATAGTAACGCGGGACCAGCTGAGCAGATCATCCAATGACAGTCAACTTGCGAAGTAACACTTTGTTGCTGAGTAAGAAGATAACACAAAGCCCTGACCCAAGTGTCTACTGAATTCAACAAAAGCATATCAATGCCAAGTTGGTGTTTCAAGAGCTTTAATCTTGAAGCGGTTCGATAGGCAGGGGCATGTACGGCTAGACACATTTTACCAAAGTGTGTGTAGCTAATAAAATTACGTAAGGAAACGGAGATCCTGCATATGAAGGTGTTCACCACAGGACAGGTCGCGAAGATCTGTAAGGTGGCCCCTCGAACCGTAAGTAAGTGGTTCGACTCCGGCCGGCTAAAAGGATATCGCATTCCGGGTTCGCAAGACCGTCGAATTCCGCGCGA
>JANNNN010000510.1:0-8229 GCA_031398555.1 Planctomycetia bacterium
ACCGGAGGCTAACGCCTTCCGGCTGGTACGACTAAACTAACGTAACGACCATAATCGTAACCTGGACGCTCTCTAACGCGTTCCGGCTGATAGGACTAAGCCACTGCAATAACAAATATCCCTTCAATGTTTCTAAGCGGGACGATCTCTAACGCGTTCCGGCTGATAAGACCGAACCAAAGCAGGAGTCAAACCACGTGCCAACCCAAAATCTAATCCAATCAAAGCACTCGTATTCTTCGCTGATTCGGAGGAATTATTGCGGCGCGGAGCAAGATTTGACAAAATTCTACGAATTCAACACAAAGACGCCCATAAACTCATTTTGATTCGATCCGATTTGTAACTTAGGATGATAAGCTGTGAACTGATCGATTCACATTACTCGCTGAACATTTTCTGCAGGGTCTGACTATGTCCAAACGCCGGATAATTGCAAAGTCACTGCTGATGTCCGGCGTCTGTGTCTTTGGGGTCAGCATAGTCGGTGCGACTTTGCGGCGGCGTCCGGCAATCGAACCGCCGCGTTCCGTTAATTCGCCATACGCATCAGATGATTTTCAAACCACGTTGGCGATGATCAATTCGAAATTTGCGAAAACGATTGCAGATGCGGGGCTTGAAACGGCTCCGCCTGCGGACTCGCTGACAATCGCTAAGCGGGCTACGCTGGCGATGATAGGTAGTGGCCTTTCCTACGAAGAAATTCGCGCTTTACAGATGATACCTGATTCGGAGCGGGTGCATTGGTGGACATCGCGCATGCTTAGTGATGGTCGTTGGTCGGATTACTTTGCACAGAGGTTGTCGCGAGCCTATGTCGGTTCAGCTAACGGACCGTTCTTATTATTTCGTAGACGCAAATTCAACGCCTGGATCGCCGAGCAATTGACGGAGGACGTTGGCTACAATCGGATTGCTCATTCCATGATCAGCGCTGAAGGATTGTGGACCGACACTCCGCAAGTTAACTTTGTAACGGCTACGATGGACGAAGCCAACAACGGACGCGGCGATCCAATTCGTTTAGCGGGTCGCACTTCGCGCGCCTTTCTTGGGCAACGCATGGATTGCTTGCAGTGCCATAATGATTTTCTCGACAAGTTAAACTTTGGAACTGAAGAGGCTCCGGTGCTTGGCGAGCAAGTGCATTTTCATTCGCTAGCCGCGTTCTATTCCGGCACCGCAGCCAAAAATCCCTTTACGGGTATTGTGGAAGACGATAAGAACTACGAATTCCAATTTTTAAACGATTCAGCGGCTAAGGTTGTTACAGCCACTGTACCCTTCCAAGCTGAATTGTTGCCAGCCGCGGGCAAGCCTCGGGAACGATTAGCCAACTGGGTGACACATCCCGAGAATCGGGCGTTTGCCCGGGCGGCAGTGAATCGGGTCTGGGCGTTAATGATCTCGCGTCCCTTGGTTGAACCAGTTGACGAAATTCCTATCGACGCGAAAGTACCTGAAGTTCTCGATATTTTAGCCGACGACTTTGTCGCACATGGTTTCAAGATCAAGCGGCTGATTCGATTGATCATCGAGTCCGATGCATTTCAACGAGATAGTCGAGCCGTGTTTGATGTGACGGAAGCTCACGAAAAGTGTTGGGCGGTATTCCCCATTTCACAGCTAAGGCCAGAGCAAGTGGCTGGTCGACTTTTTCAAGCTTGCTCGTTGACGGCGCTCGATTCCACCAGTTCCATTTTTGCGCAGCTAAAGGTATTCGGAGATACGCAAGATTTCTTGCAGCGCTTCGGCGATAAAGGCGAAGATGATTTTGAAGCGGACTCCGTGACTATTCCGCAGCGTTTAATCATGATGAATGGCAACGTTGTCGCAGAGCGCACCAAAGTTGACTTGGTCGCTAACGCAGCAACACGTATCGCTGACATGGTTCGTGGCGAGTCCAATGCCGTCGAGGCAGTTTTCTTAACCGTAGTCAACCGCGTACCTTCACCGGAAGAATCACGCACATTCACTCAGTACCTAAAAGATAAGCGTAGTAGCAAACGCGAGGCGGTCAGTGACATCTACTGGGCGCTGTTGAATTCGACTGAGTTCTCTTGGAACCATTGAGCAAACGGAACGTAATCATGCACGATCATCATTCTCCGGCATGCGAAGGTTTTGAACGCTTCACGCGACGCAGCATGGTCAGGTCGTCTGCCTTGGCCACAGGCGGGCTTTGGTTGACGCAATTGGCGGAGCGACTGGCAATTGCAGGAGAAAGATCGGCTCAACCGAAGTCGCTGTTGATGATTTGGTTGCAAGGCGGCCCTAGTCAACTCGAAACATTCGATCCACACGCTAGTACGCGAATCGGAGGAGAAGTCAAAGCGATCTCAACCTCGTTGAAGGGAATTGAACTAGCCGATACGATGCCAGCCACAGCTGGGCAATTGCATCATGCGTGTCTGATCCGTTCCATGATAAGCAAAGAAGGTGATCACGAGCGAGCTACATATCATTTAAAGACAGGCTGGCGGCCTGATCCGACAGTCGTTCATCCGTCGATCGGTGCCGTCCTCTGCCATCAGTCGCCTGATAATATTGAAATCCCCCGGCATATTTCGATCCTTCCTTCGCAATGGCCCGCGCGCGGCGGTTATCTCGGGCCTAGCCTGGATGCGTTTCAAATTGGCGACCCTGCTGAGCCGATTCCAAATTTAACTAAGCGCGTGTCCGATGAGCAAATGCAGACGCGACTTGGTCCGTTGCTGACAACTTTGGAGAACGAGTTTCAACGAGGTCGGTTGGCGAACCTTGACCGCCAAAGAACGGTGCATCGTACCGCAACCGATCGCGCGGTAACGATGATGAGCAGCGACCAGTTGACCGCCTTTGATGTGAAAGCTGAAGGAGTTGAGACGCTCAAGCGATTCGGTGATACTTCCTTCGGTCGTGGTTGTCTGGCAGGAATTCGTTTATTGTCCGCTGGTGTACGTTGCGTAGAAGTTGAATTGAACGGCTGGGATTCCCACGTGAACAACCATCAGTTTCAATCGAGCCAAGCAAAGTTGCTTGATAGTGCACTTGCAGCCACCTTGAGTGAATTGTCCCAACGGGGTTTGCTCGACAGCACGGTCGTTTTTTGCGGTGGTGAGTTTGGCCGTACGCCGCGAATCAATCCTGCCGAAGGTCGCGATCACTGGCCTCATGGGTTCAGTGTCTTGCTGGCTGGTGGGACTCTGCGTCGCGGCTATGTGCATGGTGCAACTGCCGCCGAAGTGGATGACCGCGCCGACGATCTGACAAAATTCACCTCGGACACAGTTACCGTTCCGGACCTGCATGCAACATTACTGCATGCGCTGGGCGTTGATCATGAACTCGAAAATATTACACCGATCGGCCGGCCTTTACGCTGGAGCGATGGCAAAGTTGTTTCCAAATTGCTCAACGAGCCAGTGGCACACACTTCGATGAATTCACTTTCAGGATAGAATCAGTCTCGCTTCAAACCGGCTTCTTCAAATCTTGGGGCGATGGCAAACGATTTTTTGCATGCGACGATTGGGTCGTAGTCAGGTCGGCTGTGAATTTGACCACTGACTTCGACAATGATGTCGCCTTTGTATCCTGAATCTAGAATCAACTTCAGGTACTCGACGTAATCGATGGTCCCTTCGCCGGGCAAAACGAATTGAAATTTCTGTTGATCGCCAGTCGAGTCTTTTACGTGAATGAAAATTGTATCCGATGCTAACCTGTCCCACGAGTCTTTAAGGTCCAGGCCGCGTAACTGAAAGTGGCTGAAGTCGAAGGCCGCTTTCAGCGAGGGGCTCTTCACTTGGTCCAGCAACCAACGAACATGTTCGGGTCGATGAGCGGCTCCGCTGATATGAGCCTTGATAGCGATCGTGGACTGGGTCTGTTCAGCAATTCTTGCCCAATCGCCTAAACGCTCAACCATCGCCGCTCGAAGCTCCTCCCACTGTGCCGGCTGTCCACCCATAACGGTTTCGATGATCGTTTCGCCGCCGGGCTTAAGATCATGTCCCAGTTCGGCTGCGGCCCGCAATCGTTCGAGGTTCTGGGCGTGTATGTCTGGCGTGGCCAGCAGAAGGACATTTTCCATGAGGGCTGAAAGACGCAGCGAGTGTTGGGTTAACGAATCTCGGAAGCGGGTACGATCCTCTTTAGAGAGTTTCTCGGGTGCGCCAGGCCAATCCGCCATAGTGGGCAACTCAACGCAGTCGTACCCAACTGCAGCAATTTCCCGAAGGGCGTCTTCGAGTGGAAGATTTTTCATGCCATAGAGACTGAAACCGAATCCCACGCTGCGATCGGCCGGTCGCTCGGCGCCGGCGAATCGGGTTAAAGACGCAGCCGCCAACGCGGATGCAGCTAGACTGAAAATTTTGCGTCGCGTGAGCATAGTGGACCTTTTGCGGATATGGAGATCAACCAACAGTGATTGAAAATTTCCGAGCAAGTTTGCACAACCTGGCCCCTAGTTTAACCACCCAGAGAATTTGGATGTTATCATCGTGGAAATCGGGCGGAATTCGCCGCTTCTCCCAACCTCTCCCAACCTCTCCTGACGAGACCAAGCATGAAATCATCTCTGGCAATCTCACTTGTACTCTCACTGACATTGGCTGCCCTTTGCGTCCTGAATACATCCGTCGACGCGCAAGACAAACCAACCAAACCAACTGACCCATCGGGCACTTGGCGCTGGGAATACGATCTCGGCGGAGAGACAATGAAAGATTCCGTTCGACTGAACTTGGGAAAAGACAACAAGCTAGTTGGGCAGTACAAGGGTCGCGAAGATAAGTTGACCGAGATTAAAGATGCAAAGATTGAGGGAGACGCTCTGTCGTTTTTGCTCGTGCTTGATTTTCAGGGAACGTCGGTGAAGCTGGAGTTTAAAGGCAAGGTCAAAGGGGACGCGATCAATGGCAATGTTGCAGTCGCAATGGGTGAAGGTACTCAAGAGTTTCCATGGGCACCCGAGCGAAGCGTGCAGATGGAAGACGTTGTTGGCCAGTGGCAGATGAAGATCGACGCCGGTGATCGGACGCTTGAGCCAGTGGTTACGATTTCAAAAGACGGTGATAAGTACAAAGCAAAGTACGTCAGTGGAGAAGAACTAAACGTTGACGCAACTGATTTGAAAGTTGAAAACAATCAGCTCAGTTTCCGAGTTTCGGCAGAAGTCAACGGAACGAAGATCAAAGCCGATTACAAAGGCCGGCCTTATGGAGACAAAATCCAAGGCAATATTGCTTATGTGCTCGGCGATAACTCAGGTGACATCGAGTTTGCTGGGACACGCAAGTCCACTGAAAAAAAATAGCTCACTCGACGTTAGTAACGACCGTTGGTGGTTGCGCTGGGCACAAGCCCTTGGCTGTAATTTTGCTGGCCATATTGAGTTGTGGACTGTGAGTTGCTATTTGTTGGTTGGGCGTAACCGGTCGAAACGGGCCGCCCGTACGTGTCATATTGTTGCTGATATCCTGTCGCAGCGTGCTGTTGGGCGCCTGCGGGATATTGCTGCGCCTGCCATTGTCGCAATTGCTGTTCTCGCAATTGCTGTTCGTAGAGTTGTTGTTGTTGTTGTTGATATTGACTCTGCTGCTGTTGGTAAAGCTGTTGCTGATATAACTGCTGCTGGGTTAGATTGCGAGTATCACTGGGCGAGGCGGATTGCTGTTGGTAGCCTGATTGGGAGTAGTTAGGCTGCTGAGAGTAAGTCGGTTGTTGTGAGTAAGTCGGTTGTTGTGAATACGTTGGCTGCTGTGAGTACGTTGACTGTTGCGAGGAATTCGTCTGTTGTCCCCAAGGGTTTGTAGGCTGAGTCGTGGTGTAGCGATAATCGCGCTGGATTTCGAGAGGCTGGGTGGCAGATGATTGCGGCTGGGTGGACGGAAAAATCGCAGATGGAACTCGCGTTGGAGCGGGTTGTTGTGTATTGGGATAAGTCTGTCCGTAGTTGTATTCATGTGAAGAATGCGAGACACCGTTCAAAAAATCGGAGGCCAAGTGGCCGAGGCCACCTTGTTGCTCGATGTTGTTGTACTTGTCTCTGGTCCGCTGCAAAACTGTTGCGGCTGCTTGCGGATCAACAGCCACACTCGGGAGACCTCCGCTCCAGTTAACTTGTAGCAACCCGGCTACTAGCATTGAAGGCACGCCGATTAGCATGAGAAGCGGCCCGAGTCGGGTATGGGCAACGCGTTGAATGGGTGCCGGAAGCGCAAGCGCGAGCAAACTCGCCGCACTTTGCGATGCAGATCGTCGACTAGTTCGCCTGGACCGGTACCGAGCCATGATGCACTTCTCCAGCAACTGCACTGCCGAAAATGACACACAGTTGTCACCGATCAGCGGTTGCCGCCGGACAGTAACAAATTTGTCACACGATCGCCAGAGCGGAATTGCACCCGGATGGGACCATTTGTCCCGTCCGTTTGGTTTCCAGTACTCGGGAAGAAAGAATGCAGGACGTTCGGGACATGGTCCCAAGCTACTCGACAGCTCCCCCTCCACGCTTTATGTTGCTAGCAATGCTTTGCAGTGGAGTCGCAAGCAAACATTATGTTAGGCGGGCTGCGTCTATCTGCGTCTATTTTCATCCTAACTCGAGACAAACTCTGTGCCGCTACCAAAACTGATTCTGTTGCTGTTGCTGATTGTTTTCGCCCTCTGGTTCACGATTACCTGGGTGCTCGCATTGCGACGAAGTGGGCAATTAAGCATGCCAAGTGCCTATCAGTTTTTAGTTGGCTTTGTCACGGACTTCCTTGATACGTTGGGGGTCGGGTCCTTTGCAACCACAACTGCTTTGCTGCGAGCCGGTAAGTCTGTCGATGATTCAAAACTACCCGGCACGCTGAATGTTGGTCATACTTTGCCAACTATTTTGCAAGCCCTCATTTTTATTGAGCTCGTAGAAATCGATATGTGGACCCTCTGGCTGCTGATTATCGCTTCGATCATCGGAGCTTATGCTGGTGCGTCGTTCGTTACTCGATTGCCCAAACGTATGATTCAAATAGGAATGGCGATCGCGCTTTTGATCGCGGTGTCACTCGTGATCGCTCGATTGATGAAGTGGACACCGGAAGGCGGCAGTGAATTGGGGTTGAGAGGTACGTTCCTGGCCATCGGCTTTGTCGGCAACTTCATTTTCGGAGCTCTGATGACGATCGGTGTTGGCGCTTACGCTCCGATCATGGTCATGGTCAATCTACTTGGAATGAACCAGGACACAGCATTTCCATTGATGATGGGGTCGTGCGGGTTCTTGATGCCCGTGGCCAGTTATCGATTTATCAAGTCAGGAATGTACGACGCTCGCGCCGCGATTGGTTTAGCGGTTCTCGGATTGCCGGGAGTCATGGTCGCAGCCTTCATTGTCAAGAAACTGTCGTCGCAAGGACTCAATTGGCTTGTGGTTGTCGTCGTGATTTACACGGCTTTGTCGATGCTCTATGCCGCGACGAAGCCTGAGGATGCAGGTAAGAAAGTGGAGCTTGCACTTCCGGAAAGTGACTCACATAATTGACAGCGTGATTCGGCTAACCGACTCAGTGAGCCGTCGGCGCTATCGCCTTCGACCCTGGCGGGGTGAACGGTCGGACCTTTGGGCCTGAGGTGTTTTTTGAATCTTTCTTTCACCAGGGCCTTCGACCCTGGCTGGGTGAATGGCTGGCCCTTTGGGCCGGAAGACAATGCGGTTAGACGCATTGCGAAATAGCTGGTCCTTTCAGATTTCCCAGGGCCTTTGACGCTAGCGCCGACGGTTCACGCTCCTCTTTTCCGTCGAATCGAGGTCACTCGGCTTCAGATGCTAAATTGCATTGGTTTCGAATAAACTGCGGACCGAGTGAGCCGGCGAGCATGCCGATCAGTGCGGCGCTCAGTCCAACCAACTGCGACGGGAATATTTCGTCGATTCCCTTCAGCGCTGGGATGAACGCAGACAGTTGCTCGGCGAAAAAGAAGGGGATCCAGCAACTGATGCCGAGCACGATTGAGAGGATGGCTCCCTGAGTAGTCGCGCGTTTCCAGTACAATCCGAATGTTAGCGGCACGAATGAACCTACCAAAGTGATTTGGTAAGCCGAAGAGACTAGATCGTAAATCGCTGTACCTTGGCTCAAGATGGCGTATGTGAGCACCATTGCGGTAAAGGTGAAAATTGAGATTCGCATAGCTCTCAAAAGCTGTTTGTCGGACAGCCCTGGCACCAAGTGCCTTAGAATATTCTCAACA
>JANNNN010000518.1:0-4823 GCA_031398555.1 Planctomycetia bacterium
TGAACCCCGACTCACGAAGTGGAAATATTTTTCCAGTTTTCTTTCCACCGGCTTGCTCCGCCGATGGCCAAGAATGATTAGCAATTCGAATGAAGGAATGAAAATTCAGAATTGGGCACCACCCTTCGCAGGCTCCACCAAAGACGCTCGCATGCATTCGAACTTTAGGATTCTCTCGCGAGACCTTCCATTATCTTCCAGCACCTCGATTCAAGATTTGCCGAGCAAGTCCGTTGCAACCCCATCCTCGAATACACCTGCCATTTACTCGACGAGCGCGAATGCCGTTCCTGCGACTCCGAACTTGGCTAACGCAAACGGAACGGAACAAAACTTGCAGACCACAGTTGCCGCGCCGCTAACTGAACTGGGAATGAACGCTTCGAAAAAGACGGACGGCAGTGATCCAGAAGCGATGCGATGGGGCGGCAATGGGGCAGCATGGAATGATTATTCCGGCCTCGCATATCAGTCGCAAGCGGCCCTTCGCAAAGCAGCGGGAATCAAATTGCCAGATCGCTGGACTATTATCTATCTCGTCGGTGGCTATCTGCTGTTTTTGGTGCCAGTCAATTGGGTAGTTTTTCGGTTGCTGGGTCGTCTGGAGTATGCATGGATCGCTGCACCCATACTCGCCTTGATCGGCGTCGCAGTTGTGACGCGAGTCGCGCGGTTGGACATCGGATTTGCTCGACGCACCACAGAAATTTCCGTGCTCGAATTGCAAGGCGACCACCCGCGCGGCCACTTGACTCGATATATTGCTTTGTACACTTCGCTGTCGACGAACTACACCGTCGTATTCCCAGAAAGCGGTAGCGTTGTTTTGCCGTTTGGAGATGTAACTCGCGTGCTCAGACGAGCTGGAAGTTCGGTTCGAAACCTACGAACCAATTATGGCACTTCGTCTGGCGTGGAACTCGAACCGCTGACCGTCTACTCGAACTCCACAGAGATGCTGCATGCTGAACAGATGGTTCTGCTGAAGGGAGGCGTCAGTCTTGAAAAATCTGATGACTCTCCGCAATTGAAACTCATGAATGCAACTGAGCTAGCGCTTAAGAATGCGCTCGTGGTTCGCAACGTCGATGGGGAAGTGTCTTACGCGTGGTTAAGCGACGTTGAACCGAAGAGTCTAAAAGGCCTTGAGTTTAAAATTGCAGGGGATGATTTGTGGAAGCATTGGGACGCGCATCAGGAGACTGCTTCACCAAGCGAGATCGAAGGGCAAAAGGGTACCATGGATACGCTCTGGATTGGTGGAATTTTGAAGGACCTTGTCAATCGAACACCGCTGATGCCAGGCCAATCGCGATTGTTTGCTTACACGGATGATCGCCCAGGCGAATTAACTATAACCCCGCCCGAAGATCAGTTCGACGGTCGTTGCGTTGTTGTTGCACATCTGAGCTCGTATCAACTTGGCCCAGTAAATCCCGATCGATCAATCTGGAGCAATCGAACGGAGGGCGCTCCTCCCGCGGATGTGGGAGATCTCGAACCTTCGAATGATATTAAGCCGTAGGATGGGACCATCTGTCCCGTTCAAAGATTTCTTGGTTTGGGGTCCTGTTTTTGGACTAGTCGCTTACCTACGCACAAAGCTCTAGTTGCTGAGGACTGGTCCCAAGCTACGGTGTAGGCTTCAACCCTTCGAACCATTTCGCCATCTGCGGTGGAATGGAGCGGACGTGTAAATCGCGTTGTGGAAATGATATCTCAATCCCCTCTTCGTTAAATCTTTGATGAATGCGAGTGTTCAACTCGTGCAAGGTCAACAAACGGACTTCCAAGTTCGCGAGAAACGCACGTAGTGTTAATTTTAACTTGCTGTCTTCAAATGCGTCAAAGGAAACTACCGGCGCTGGATCTGTCAAAATGTTCTGATGCTTCTGGCAGATATCCATTATCGTGGCGCAGGCGAGTTCCGTGTCGCTGCCGTAAGCGATTCCTACGTTGATGACGATGCGATTGGTTGTGTCTGAAAGCGTCCAGTTCAAGAGTTTGCCAGTGATTAGATCTTTATTTGGAATGATCAGTTCCTGGCGATCCCAATTTACAATCGTCGTTGCACGCATTCGGATCTTTGAAACCGCGCCGGTAGTTCCGTCAAGCGTAATAACGTCACCAACGCGAATAGGTTGCTCGAACAGTAATATCAAACCCGAAACAAAGTTGGCAAAAATCTCCTGCAAACCGAATCCCAAGCCAACCCCCAGCGCTGCGACTAGCCACTGAATGCTTGCCCATCGCAAACCGATGGTGTTAAACAAAAACAAGATCCCAACGAAAACAATCGTGTATCGACTGAGAGTTGTTATGGCGTAGCGGGCCGCACTAGTAATCGGCAAATGCTGAAGCAGAGCGATCTCAAGCAAGCCTGGGACATTACGACCGGCAATGATCATGAGCGTCAAAATTGGAACGATCAGTAGCAAGTTTGCCAGCGTAATCACGATCGTCTCATCAGGCTTGTCGCCCTGGACACTCCACAATTTGAAATTCTCTAGCAGAGCGATAGCTGGCAATACGTCGGACCAAATCATAAAGACAGCCACGAGGCCGGACACCACAATCAAGCTGCTTACCAGTCGCATTGTTTGGGCATTGATCACGACTAGATTGACTTCAGCATCTTCGCCCAAAGGGGTGGCAGGCGGTAGATTGGGATCGCGCTTAGCAGCGTCCGCAAGGCGTTGCTTGGCTTGTGCTAACATCAACTTTTTACGACTCAGCGTTAACCATCGTCGCAATAAAAAGAAGATTACAGTAAGGCCAATTACCACCCACAGCGTAGTATTTAGATGCGATGCCAGTCGCTGTGCCGTGTAGTAGTAACCCACAAAACTAAGGGCGGCCAAAAGAATTGGGCTTACCACCAAAGCCGAGTACCATCCAAAACGGAGGCGATCAAACCAGCCGTTCGGATAGGCGATCAAGTAGCGAGCTAAGATTCCGGTGCGAGGTACAAAGACACGAGCAAAGAAAGATGCGAGAACGGTCATCAGCAAAATGAACGCGACTCGTCCAAGCGAAGCTTCCCATCGTGGATTGTTATGTGTACTGAACGTGGCGGTGATAATTGTCAGCGGTGTCGAAAAATCAATAAGCCACCGCAAATTGGCTCGCAGTTTTTTCGCACCTGCTTCGGTCCAATCGAAATGCTTTAGTCCCAAGCCCTCTGGCCGGCTAACTTGTCGAAAAATTTCTAGCGGAATGAAGACGATCATCGCCACCAATAGTCCTGTACCAATCGCGGTCGAAAAATTACCTTCGCCTTCGTTGAGGCTCACCAACCTCAAGTAACCAAAGAGAAAAAGCATAGGAACAGGCAGTGAATTTAAGAGCGTATAAACGGTCGCTTCCGCAGTAAACCGCATTGCTGTGCAGTTATTCTTTGAAGCTTGTTCGGAAGACCGCGCGAGCGCGCGACGAAATCTCGATTGATTCGCAATGACTAGAACCCATGCTGTAAAAAACAGCGCGTACCACCAAGGTGATTTTGCCGCATCGGAGATGACTTCGTTGATTAGCCTTCTCCAATTGTCGTAACTGACCAGCCATCGGAACGCTTCCAGCAGGGGCATATAATCCGTACGCTCCAGCTGATCACAACTTCGAATCCATAGGACGTGCTCATCGATGAACGACTGATATTTGAGTGCCAGGTCACGTGTCTGCTCCTTCACGTCGGCGACTTGGTAGAGATCGTTCAGGTAGCTGTCGACATCAACCTGAATCGCGCTAATGACTTCTTTGAACTTTTCCAAAAGCAGTTGCTCAGCCCGCAGCTCGCTGTTGCCGCCTGAGACCAATACATTGCTACGGTTGCTCTCCAGTCGGATGTTGTTGTCGAGCAGGACGTCTTCGAGATCAAACAGCATCGAATCGGCGGTATGCATCTCCTGTTGATAGTAACGCAGCTGACCGCGTAAACGGTTGGGATCTGGCAATTCACTACGTTGTTTGCGTAGCATCAAGCCAACCCAGCTGTTAAATCCAGCGACTATGTCCTGGCCATCCTGCGGTTCAACGCGGTTTTCCATCTTGGTGAAGCGATCTTTCCAGCGATCGAACGTGCTCTTGGAGCTATCCAGGTCGGCTTTGATGGCTGCCTTTTTCGCAGCCAGTGAAAGCCAGTCTGAGATACGTTTGAGCAAGTCGGCACTAGTTGGCTGAAGCTCTTGCGGAAGATCGACAACGAGTGCACGAACTTCATCTCTTAATTGCAAGATGCGATCTTGGCGCATGCGATTTAACTCTTCCGTGACTTTGCGAACCGGCTCCTGAAGTTGCTTTTCGTTGACATGCGCTAGTTCCAATTGCAACAGCAACAGCTCAGCTTCAGCTTCATATGCACGCTGCTCGGCTTCTAGCGTTTGGAGTGTTTCGGTCGCGGATGCACGGGAAGCCATGGCTGCCCAACCCGATGCTTCTTTGGTCAAAGCGTCTTCATTTGCTGGTGCTATGGGCGGGTTGGCCGTGTTGAGCGATTCGACTTTGGCACGCGCGTCGGAAAGTACCTGAGGCAGTTCCTTTCTACGCTTCTCGCGAGCAACGACTTGTTCGGAGAGTTTTGCCCGCGTATCGGTCGCTGTCGTCAGTCTGGCTTGAAGCCCCTGAAGTTCCTTTTGAACTTCATCGAAACTCATATAGTCCAACGTGTCGCTAATGGTAGCTCTCGACGCAGTTTGAGCTCGCTTCGATTTAGCTTCTTCAAGACTGCGTGGTGCGGCAGCGACCCGAGCGTTCCATTGAATCCGCGACTTTTGGGCCTCGATGGCCGTCTTGAGTTCCAGTGTCGCCTGCTGATAGAGTTTGAC
>JANNNN010000579.1:0-7587 GCA_031398555.1 Planctomycetia bacterium
CACGATGATGGTGTGATTGCCGGCATCGAAAAGGCGGGCGGGTTCGCGGGCAACGAGTTCTTCGATTGACATTTCGTGGACTTTAAAACCAGCGTGGGCAATCTCTCGTCGCAAGATACTACGCTGCACATTTTCGGGAGCTGCAAGAACAACAGTGATATCCTGATCGAAATCGGCGTTTTTCTGCGACACGTTTGCAGCTTGCAGATTGGAGTCGGCCAGCGGCAGTGGCACATCGAAGTAGAAACAGCTGCCTTCACCAGGAGTGCTTGTGACCCCGATCGTTCCGTGCATGCGTGTGACAACTTCACGACAGATGGCTAACCCGAGGCCAGTGCCCCCGTACCGGCGAGTCGTGCTGTTGTCGGCTTGACGGAATGGATCAAAGATAATTTCGCGCTGATTAGGATCGATACCAATGCCGCTATCGTGAATTTCGATCCGCACCCATTGCGTATGCAGCAACTTGTTCTGGATGCGTGAATCGGTTGGATTGAGATGATTATCCGAAGTGGATGGTTCGCTGAGATGATTGGGGGGAATTATGGCGGCGTGGACTCGCATCCCTCCTCGCTCCGTAAATTTGATGGCGTTGCCAAGTAGATTTAGGATCACTTGACTAAGGCGTTGACTGTCGCCAACAACATACTCAGGCAAGTCAGGCTCGAGGTCGATCAGCAGCTCTAGTCCCCGTAGTTGGGCTCGCGCCGCGACGGAAACGACTGATTTTTCGATGCACTCGATCAACGAAAACTGCGTGTTCTCGAGCTCCAGTTGGTGGGATTCAATTTTTGAGAAATCCAGTAGATCGTCGATCAAGGTGAGCAGATTACCGGCTGATAGGCGGGCAAGTTCAACGTATTCGCGTTGCTGGTCGTCCACTTCGGTATTTTGCAAAAGTTCGTGTAGGCCGATGATGCCTGTCAGTGGAGTGCGCAGTTCGTGACTGACGTTTGCCACAAATTCGCTTTTCGCAATGCTTGCTTGTTCGGCGTTTTCCTTGGCGGTCCGCAGTTCCTTTTCTATATTTTTCCGACGGGTGATATCGCGAATGAATATTGCCCAGCCACTGGAGTTTTCAATGGTGAGCGGATGGGCGGATATTTCGGCTTCGAACCAATTGTCATTACTGCGTCTCAGGCGGACTTCAATGCGGCGCCCGGTCGCGTCCTTCAGCAATCGATTGAGCGGACCGCGTTCGGCGAATCCTGAGCCGACGACTAGAGACGAGTCGGTACTCTCCGACACCTCTTTGGAGTCAGAAGCTGCGGCTTGCATAATTGATCCAAGTGGTGGGTGGGATTCAAGTTGGTCCGCCGTGTAGCCGAGAATTCTCTCGCAAGCCGGATTTGCCTCCATCACGTTTCCGGCGGTATCGACGATCAGTACCGCATCCAAGGCGGCGTTGATGAGAGCGTGAGCGAGTGATTCGATGCGTTGCAATTCCAGTCGACTGGTGAATTCGTCGGTTACGTCCCAGAAGATCACTTGAACACCGCAGATCTGCGATGAAGCATTGCGAAGTGGCGCTTTGCGAACTTGCATATAGCTTCGCCGACCATCTGGGAGTTGCGTTTTCTCGATATCGTTGAAAACCTCTCCGGCGTTCATAACGGCCATGTCGTCGCGACGAAACTTCTCTGCCGTTTCGGGCGGAAACAGATCTTGATCCGTCTTACCGATTACTTCGGAGATATCTCGTCCGAGCAGCTTGCAAAACGATTGAGTTGCGAACGTGAACCGTCCCATCAAATCCTTTTGAAGCACATAAACCGGCAAGTGTTCAAGCAAGGTTTGGCGTTCGGCTTCGGACTGCAGGTAAGCTTGCTGGGCATCGTTTTGCGTTTTGATGGCTACAACTAATTGGGAGTCGCTGGCCCGAAGTTGCTCTGATTGGCGTTTTAAGCGGCGGGTCAAGCGGATCCAGCTCTTGGCTTGTTTCTGGTCAATTGATTGTCGAAAACCGTAGGCCCAGCCGAGGGCGGCAACGGCGAGAACATTCCCTAGAATATCAAGGCCTGCCGCTTGCATATTGCCATGGATCCCTTTTGTCATAGCAGCGACCACGAAGGTACCCATGCTTGTCCCAACAAGCCAACTTGAGTGTCGCTGCGGAGCCAATACCAAGCAAACGGCGAGTACCGGAAGAGGCAAAAAGATAACCTGCTCATTCCTTTGCCAGCCGAGAGCATATGGCACATGACTCGCGAAGATCGCGGTGAGCGTTAGCGCAAGAGTATTGAAATTTGATTTGCGTTGCATTTTGTAAATCTGTTCAGCTGGACGGAATTTCGCAAGTGGAGCCGACAATCTGTGCCCCTTATTACGCATTCGGGTCGTTGAAAACCGCAACCACCCGACTCTGTCAATTTAGCGACTGCCGGGGCTGCGAGCATGCATGAACAGATGATGTCCGCGAATTCGAATGGTTTTTGTGGCTTGTAACGATTGTGCGGCTCTAAGATTTTCGGCAAACCTTAAAAGCGTGCATTTAGTAATAAATATCAAAAGTCAAAGTTTGACGAGTGCGGAATCTGTCCTATGTTTCAATTGCCAGCCGAAGACTTCGCCTTCACTAGCGACTCAGGTCGCGAAGTTGAGGAACGTAGCTTGGCTAAAATTGTCGTGAATCATCCAGTTCAATAGGCTGTGGCGAGCCTTTGAAAAATGGGGTTCACGGTTGTTCCTCGTTGTTTCCCCAGCCCCGCTGGGCGACTTACCTTTGGAGAGATGCCATGAAGAATTTCGCACAGAAGATCAATCGTTTCTTAAAGTCTGAAGACGGCCCAACTGCGGTTGAATACGCAGTTATGCTCGCTCTGATCGTGGTTGTTTGCTTGGGTGCTATCCAGACTGTTGGTACCAACGCAAAGACGACTTTCACCAACGTATCCGCTCAGCTGTAATTTGCTGAAGCTGAATCTGCCCACGGCATGACGCCATGCGACCATATGGTCTGCGTGGCGTACGAGTCAGTTTGAAGTACAGGCTGCTGGCGGCAGCAGTCGCGCCAGCCGCAGCCCGATGCACAGTGTTTCAGCGGCCGCAAGCCTCCAGGTTAACAGCCGCTGAAACGCTTGTTTTTATACAAACCAAGTTTCGACGAAAGGTTCAAGGAAAAGATCATGGTTCCATGCCTCATGCCAGCCGAATCCATCGCCGGACTTTGGGAACTGGTATGCTTTGCCGGTACTGTGATTTCGGCTTTGCTTGTTTGGGTCGGCAGTCTTCGCTAGACGCGTCCGCTGGACCGCATTGCCAGGAACTCTTTGATTGAATGGACTCAAGACCACTCAGCCTCAATTGGTCTCACGGGAAAAACGCACATGACGATCGATTTTATTCACTCACATCTGATGGAAAATTGGGCCATGTGGGTCGTTTCCATCGTGCTTGTCATCGCCGCAGTTATCGACGGCATGTACTTAAAAGTTCCAAACAACATCACCTATCCCTTGGTGGTCGCGGGCTGGCTGTACAGCGCTGCAGTTGGCGGTTGGACTGGATTGGGCTGGAGCCTTGCAGCGACCATATTTGGATTTGCTCTACTCTTTTTTCTACACTTAATTGGTGGTATGGGTGCTGGCGATGTGAAATTGCTGGCCGGTATTGCCGCTTTCGTACACATTGAACATACGTGGTGGATCTTTGTCGCAACGACCATCGTCGGCGGCATCATGGCGTTAGGTCAAATCGCTCTGAGCGGTGACTGGATCAAGCACTTCACTCAAGCCCAATCGATTCTGCAAGAGATCGCAACAGTCAAAAATGCAGACAAACTGTACGACATCGCTCAAGAACGCAAGCCTCGTATGCGTCTTTTGCCTTACGGAATTCCGATGACCATCGCAGCCATTGGCTACTTTGCATGCGTCGGATTGATCTAAACGATCATACATACAGTAAAACGAAGCAGGCCGAGTGAAAACTCGGCCTGTTGCTTCGTAGGATGGGGCCATTTGTCCCGTCCGTCTATTCTCCAGCAATCACCCGTTACGCAAACGGACAATGGTCCCATGCTACGACGTTCAATCCAGCGAAACCCAGCGTGACCAAGCGTCGCGCGAGCTACGGTGCGCGCGCAACTTGCTGGTCGCCAATTCTGCGTCGCCATATTCATTGGGGAAGAGAAACACGGCGCCGAGCAAAATCTCGGACCGAGGAATCCTGAGCTGACTGAAGACTTGCGCTGAACGCAACACGCCGCCGCTGGACCAGTAACTGGATACGCCACGCGCGGTTGCAGCTAACAATAGATTCTGGATGGCCGCGGCTGCGGCAGCAATGTGTTCCATGTTGTTGATACTCGCCGCAAAGCCAAGTTCGCCGTCCAGGTCGGGAACTTGAGCAGCATTGGGTAACCATGTTGCCATGATGAGCACATCGGCAGCAGCCAGCATCGCGGGAATCTTACCGGCGTTTTCGGTAGGCACACGTGTGCGGAGTTTTCGGCAGGCGTCGGAGTCGAGTGCATGAAAACGCCACGGTTCAATACCGTTCAGCGGGCTCGATGGGCGATGCTGTTCTTCGCATGCACGATGGAATGGAGCTTGTCCGGCAAGGGACAGAATTTCGTTGACCAGATCGCGATGATCGCCAACTGGAAGCTCGTGCGAAGCGAGGATTTTTACCGTTTTTCGGCTGCGGATGGCATCGTCAGTTTGCATTTGGAAGCATTCGTATAAATTTGGACTACTTCGACTTCATACCTTGAATACGGTAGCCGCGGGCGATGAGTAGAATTGGAACGCGAACGGTATGATCGCCTTGCAATTCGATATTCTGTTCATCGATCGAACCACCGGCGCCGCACTGGCTTTGCAAGTGACTGAGTGTTTGGTGCAATTGAGCTGCACCACATGTAAAGCCACTGATGACCGTTACCAGTTTTCCGCGCTTACGTTTATCTAGCCTAACCTTGAGGGATTGTTTTTCGGGCGGATTATCGACAACCGATTTCGGGAGTGGCGTGCACTTGCAGAGCTTTGAATCGCCACCGCATTGTTCGCAATGCACAGGACGCTCAAGCGACGTACCATCGAAAAGTCCCATGCTGTTTGACCCTTGCCGACAGTTGAGGCTATTTTAAGCGGCTTCGCTAGATTGACTCGTAAGTTCGTTAACTATCTTAACTACTTTGGCTTTTTGCTTTTCGGTTTCTTCTTGTTCAGCAGCAGCTATTTGCATGGCGCGGTCGCGTCGCCGAGCCCATATAGCTTGGATCTCGACATGCTTTTTTAGCAGTTCGATCAAGTAAAGTTGTCGACGGCGCATCATATTGACAAGCACGAATACGGCGAGAATTCCGCAGCCAATCCAAAATGCGGTTATGGTGTTCAGCATGCCGTTAACCAAAAATTATCGTGACCGAGATGCAGCGACGCTCTTCGTCGTGAAATAAACGCTTCGGCGACGCGACGCGACGCGGTGTGTAAATACCAAAGATAGCAAGCGGCTGCCACAGCGATTACGTTGGTTGCGTTACGCTGCAGGCGAAATCGAGTCGAGCGGCGAGTTTACCGTCGACAGTAATTTTTCCAGTCATAAAGTAGGCCGTCGAAACAACTTCGTTAAGCGTGACTTCGATTCGAATCGCATCGCCCGGCCGGACCATCTGCTTGAACTTGACGCCGTCGAGCCGAGTGGCAACTGGAACTGAGCCATCTTGCGGGGTTTTGCTAGCAAGTAGTATCGCCCCGGACTGAAGTGCGCATTCGCAAAGAATGACTCCCGGAACGAGCGGAAAGTTTGGAAAATGTCCTTGCAAGAAGAACTCGTCGCCTGAAAAACGTTTGACGCACACGATCTTATTCTCCGTTTGTTCGAGCACCTCGTCGACCAGGAGCATCGGGTGGCGGTGCGGAATAAGAGCTTCGATTTCAGATTTTTGCAGTGGCATGTTGTTTAGTAATTCTCGTAGCTGGTTGCGTGAGAAACCGGTTCCATGTGATTCGTAGTCCACAGTAATTCGTAGCTGGTTTCGTGAGAAACCGGTTCCGATAGATCGGCCGCGTTTTCGGCTGGTGCCGTTCTGGACTCTGTCAGGATCCAGATTAACGCACCAAGCAGAAATTCAGTAGCGGTGCAAGCTTTTCGAGCATGGAGCCGACGAGGTCGAAAACCGCCAGCAGGACGCGCACGCCACTAACGCCATCGAGCAGTTAGTCTTGACAGCAAACAGCTAATTCTGCGATTAAGGAAGCTCATTATGGTAGCGGCCCGGCGCGGTCGCGCGCACATTTTTTGAGTTACTTTTGACCGGACGCGTCGGCTATGCCGCTATCACGAGATCCGCGAATGGACCGCCGAAAGCGAATCCTCCGCGAGAATTTACCATCTGAAGAAGAGGGCGCTAGCGCTCGACCACGGACCCGACGAACTGCGACGTCAGAGGACGGCGCAGCGGGAGAACCATTGCGCCGTCGCAGTGCGGGTTACAGTCAAGATGTTCGAGGAGCTTGCCAGCATCGTTTGGTGCAGTTGATTCCAGTTCGCCGACGGGCCTATTTGTTTACGGTTTTTGCAAGTTGCCTGATTCCTGCGACACTTCTGTTGCTCCATTATTGGGTCTACGTCAACGGATTCTTGAATTGGTATGGCCAGCCGTTGGCCGTGTTGTTGGATGCGAGCCATCCGCGCGGCATTGCTGCTTGGATGAGTGGCCAAATGTGGTTGCTATGCCTGGCGTCGACGGTACTGACTTTTCGATTGCGCCGCCACAAACTGGATGATTACAATGGGGACTATCGGCTGTGGTTCTGGTTGGTTTCAACCTGTGTGGTTGGTAGTTTAGATTCGACGACACGGGTTATCGATGTTTTCGGTGATGCGCTCAATCGTTGGAGCCAACTTAATTTAGGATGGTCTGGGCCAGCGGTTGTGCAAGCTACGTTGGCGACTCTAGTAGGACTCTTGGGAGTTCGGCTTTGCAGTGAACTCAAGACTGTTCCTACTAGCCTTGTGTTTTGGTTAGTTGGACTCGTTGCATGGGCGGGAAGCGCCGCGCTTGGCCAGGACATGTTGAAGATCGATATAAGTGTCCAATTCAGAATTTGGCTGCGATCAGCCCTTTGGTTAGGTGGCTTGACTGCTATCTGGTTGGCTTCGCTGTCTTACTTGCGTGTTGTGTACATCGAAGCGCAGCGGCGTTTCTTACTGCGTGGACGGTTGGCGGCTAGTCTTTCATCGACTTGGAAAGAGCGTTTGACAGAGTCGATGCCGGCGATGCCAAAGATGCCAAAGATGCCAAGCTTCCGGTTGCGCCGACCTAGTGACGATGATGCGGAAGAAGTTGAAGCGGGCAAGAAGCGTCGTGAGGAAGTCGATTCGCCAGAAAAGCAAACGCGACGATTCGGTTTGCCAAACTTCATGAGACGCAAGCAAGTCCCTGGCAATGAAGAATTGTCGGCGCAGGTATCCGCTAAAGCGTCGACGAAGGAGCGTTCTCAGGATCTTCGATCTGAGCAGCGTGCAGAGCAGTCGAAGGAGATGCAACGCGATCAAAAACCTGAGCAGCGCGCCGAACAGCGTACAGAGCAAAGGCCAAGTATTCAGGCCGGTGGACCACTTTCGCAGGCTCGCAGAACT
>JANNNN010000582.1:0-2769 GCA_031398555.1 Planctomycetia bacterium
CGAACAAATCAACGGTTTCGCCAGAGTTAATTCGATGCGGGCGAAGATGGACTTGAAGTTTGAAGATAACTCTTATGCCGAACTCGGTATTGCGGAGAAGTATCGAACCGCGCCCGGAGCCCAATGGCCTTCACCAGGGAAGTATAAAAAGCGACTCGGGACACCTTGGGTTTGGGCGGCAGTGAATGCTTCCATGCCTTGTGTGACGGGTACTCGAAAATCTTTTTCGCCATGAATCACGAGCAGCGGAGTCTTCCAGTTGCCCGCCAGTTTGTGCGGCGAAAATTGCTCATACTCGGCCGCCACCTCCGTGCTCTTCCAATACGGGCCGCCAAGATCGAAGTTCACGAAGAACAACTCCTCAGTTGACCCATACATCGATTCCAGGTTGTAGACGCCGCAGTGGGCAATCATTGAACAGAAACGATTCTCAGCGTGCCCCATCAACCAGTATACGGTGTAACCGCCAAAGCTTGCTCCGACTGCCGCTACATGTTTGCGATCAATTGTCGGATCGGCCATCATCGCATCCGTCGAAGCCAGAATGTCTTGCATCGCTTGACCACCCCAATCGCCGCTGATCTGATCATTCCAGGCTTGACCAAAACCAGGCATACCACGGCGGTTGGGTGCCAAAACTACATAGCCCTGCGCCGCCATCAAGTGAAAATTCCAACGGTAGGAGAACCACTGACCGATCTGCCCCTGGGGTCCACCCTGACAATACGTCAACATCGGCCACTGTTTTGATTCACTTTTGTTATAGTTCGGTGGCGTGATGACCCAGTTGTGAATCATCTGACCGTCGGACGCCTTCACCCAACGCTCTTCGACGTGCGGCAATTCAAGATCAGCGAAAATGTTGCCGTTCACGTCGGAAATCGTTGCCATTGCTTTGCCATCAGGAGCAAAAATCGCCAACTCAGTGGGACGTACAATGCTCTGTTGTTTCACCAACAGCCCACTTGTCGTAATTCCGATCGCTGAGTAATCAAACATTCCCGAGCTTACTTGCTTCACTTGGGACGCGGCCATATCGATTTCGAAAACTTGCGTTGTACCTCGATACTCACTATCGAACGTCAGTCTTTTACTATCTTCGCTCCAGAACGCATGATGAGTAGTTTGATCGAGCCCTTCAGTTAGCTCTCGCAACGCACCACTTGCGCGATCGAACAACATGATGCGATTTCGATCGGCTTCGAAGCCAGGACGTTCCATCGAATGGAAAGCGATATAGCGACCATCCGGAGAGTAGCTGGGTTCGACATCGTAGCCAGGCATTCCCGGAGTGATATTCTTCAGCGGCCCACCTTCTGTGCTAACCAAAAAAAGACTCGTGTCAGTACTCTCAGCGGGGTTGTTCACTAGCTTTATTGTAAGCGCCAGTTGCTTACCATCAGGCGAGAAGGCAAACTGCTCCGCTCCGCCGAAAGGTGGCACGGGGCAATCGGCCTTTAGTGATCGCATCACGTCAATCGCCTCAAGTGCAATTCCTTCAGCATTCAGTTTTGCGACATGCACGTGGCTGTAAGCGTAATCGTGCCAAGCGTTCCAGTGCCGATACATCAGCGAGTCGATGATCCGCGCATCCGCTTTGGGCAAGTCTGGGAAGATCTTCTTAACATCATCATCCATTACAATGTCTAGCGAGAATGCAATTGCATCACCGGTCGGAGATACAAGCAAGTTGCTGATGTCTTGGTCAAGCTTGGTGATCTGCTTAGGCTGCGGATTGGCGGGATCGAGCATCCAGGCTTGCGAAGTAGCGTTCTCGCCTTGCGTGGGCGCAACATAAATCAAACGCTCGCCTTCCGGACGTTTGATCCAACAGATGGAATTTAGTCCCTTGATGCCTTTGAGGACCGGTTTGGGTTCAGAGGCTTGCAAGGCCGTTCCAAATCCCACACTGCGATTATGTTGTTCGAGCTGCGAGGCTGGCGGTAGCGGCGCGATCGCCTGCAGTATAAGGTCAGATTTTCCGGAATTTTCATTGAGATCGTAGTTCGTGACCAAGTATGCAACTTGCTTTCCATCAGGCGATATGGCTACTTCACCGATGCGTCCAAGTTTCCATAACAACTCCGGCGTCATCCGCTGTGCAGCGTAGCTCCACTGGACCGTTAAACTTGCAACAGCACAAATCGCACACAGCACACGAACAGCAAAACATACATTGTAATTCATAGGTGCAAGAATCTCCGATTCAGAAACGACCAAAAACGAGCCCCACAGGCTCGGTGCATTATAGTCGCTGCATTGGCACTCGTTTGTCGCAGTCAGTAACACAGGCACGGAAGGTTAGCGGACAACTTGCTGAAATCGCGGCGGTCAGACACAACGGAGTGCTACCCCGCACTTTGACAACGCCATAAGAAAGTGTTAACGGCGATTTCTGCGACTTTTGGGGATCGAAAAACCGCAATTCAGGAATGTCAAATCAAAAATAGAAATTAGCGCAATACCAAACTAGCTCGCTGGCGTTGACGGAAAACGTAATTCGACAGCCGACTACTCGTGACGCAGAGCTTCGATCGGATTCATCTTGGCAGCGCGAATCGCGGGATAGAGTCCAAAGATCAAACCCACCAGCAGTGAGATACCAAAAGCGATCCAAATAGATTCTGGGACAATCGCAGGGGTTAAAAAACGAACTACGTCCGGCAGCGACTTCATGACATCAGGTCGGTATTTTTCCATCGAATCGCGGACAAAGACAACCGCGGGTTCGCAAAACACTCCTGCCAAAACACCGGTTGCTCCGCCGAC
>JANNNN010000589.1:0-4674 GCA_031398555.1 Planctomycetia bacterium
GTTATAAAATCCGAATTGCCTGGATCAAAGATTTGGAAAAGAAAGACAAAGAAGACCGCAACGCGTCAAAGCTAACGCGTGACACTCGCGAACAACTGCGCACTTTGATGCGAATCTCGGGCGCGCACCAAGACGAAGCTCGCAAGTTGTTAGCGAACCTCGGCGCGGAACCAGCAGCGGCAAAATCAGCCGAGGTGCCTAAAGTCAAGAATTTCGCAGAGGCGCTTGAAGCGGCGACGGAACGCGTTCAACGCGGCGAAACCAGCCTACAAGAGATTGCTGGACTGCAAGAAAAGATGGCTGACCCGGCAACAACCGATGAAGATAAAAAGACCAAGGAACAACAAGTTGCTGACGCTAAAGAAAACGCTCGCCTAAACTTTGAACAAGCCACGCAGCTCCTGCAAAGCAGCCTACGATTGTTCTCGAAGAAGGACGATCGAGCACAACTCTTCGAAGCTCGACAGAAACTTGCGTTCTGCTTACTTAAACAACAGCAACCCTGGGAAGCGATTGCCATCGGTGAATTCCTGGCGATGTCCAATCCTGGTACCGAAAACGGATTACTGGCGGGGACGATCGCCCTCGCCGCTTATGGTGAACTGTTCAAAACAGATGACACCGCCATGAGATCGCAACTTATTGATCAACTAAAGCCGTTCGCTGAGTTCTTGGTAACGACATGGCCGAGCGCTGAAGAATCAGCAACCGCCGCAGCCGCTCTGGTGCAGTTGGCGCTGATCAACAAAGAGTGGAGTAAGGCGGAGTCGTTTCTGAGCTTGGTTCCAATCACGACTGCGGCCGGCGCCAATGTTCATCGCGAAGCCGCCACTCAGTTTTATGGTCGCTATTTGGAAACCAAGCGAGCGAGTCAAGGCGATACGCCCGAATTGCAGGCAGCCCGCAAGTTGGCTTTGGATTCGTTGGCTAAAGCCGTGAGTGCCATTAATAAAGACGCTCTTAACGGTTCCGAAATTGAATCGATTAACGCACTGGCAAAAATGTACTTGGCAGATGACCAAACAGCGGCAGCCGCAAAACTGTTCGATGACCTCAATCCACTCAAGGTAATCAAAGAAAAACCCGATAGCGTTTCGACACGTGCGACCATGGATTCCTACAGTACTGCCTTGCAGGTCGAAGTCGGGAAACTGAAAAGCGATGATATTGACACCAATGCAGTTTCTCAAAAGCTGAGTGAACTTGTTGGCCTGCTCGAAAAGGCTTCAGAGAAGGACGCTACCGGACCACAACTGCTTGGCGGAATCTACGTTCAACTTGCGAGAGATCTCAAGGATGCGGTTTCCGCTACCAAGGACTCGGGTAAGCGCAAGAAGCTTTCTGAAGCGCTGATCAAAGTTACTTCCGAAGCTGGTAAAACAGCGATTGCCTTTGGTACCAACTACTGGGCCGCCGATACGCTCCTATCGGTAGCCGATGAACTAAAAGGTAATGCGGGCGCCCAGCAAGCGTACACTGAGGCATCAGCCATTTTGGTCAAGATGGTTGCCAAGGGACAAGCGGAATCTGAATGGATGCAGCCTAAGGGTATCGACGGGCAGGTTAAGTTGATGCTTGCCAAATCGCAACGCGGAGTTGGTAACTTCGAAGAAGCTATCTCGACCATTACTTCTATGATCGAAATCAGCAACACGCTTCAAGCTCAACTAGAAGCCGCTAAGACTTATCAAGCGTGGGGCGATAAAGATCCCAAACACTACAAAACCGCAATCGAAGGTGCGAATCCTGGAAAGAATGGCGCAAATCTAATCTGGGGATTTAGCAAGATTGGAAACGTGGCAAGCAAAAATCCAGCTAACTCCGAACAGTTTTATGAAGCCCGCTATCAGGTCGCCAACAGCCGTTATAAACAAGCTCTCGGTCAGGGCCAAGACAAGGCTAAGTTGCTGGAACAAGCCGCCAAAGATATCCAGTCCACAGCTCGACTTTACCCCAGTCTCGGTGGACCGGAAATGAAAGCCAAGTTTGATGCGTTACTAAAACTGATTCAAAAGCCTTAGGTGGATATTTCTTTTCACTACCCAACGTCGAACAGACCCACCGCCGTCTAATACCCACTGCCGTGCATACAAGTCCAGAAATTATGAAAATCACAATACAACATTGTTCCAAGTTCGCCGTGAGTCTTGCTGCGTGCCTGATTTTTACTGAGGCGATTGTGGCTCAAGACAAAGTGTATCCAGTTCAGGGTGCCGTTGCCTCTGGGAAACTCATTGAAATCACTCGCGATGAAATAACGATCGAAGTGCGTGGCAACAATCAAAAATTGCCCGTCTCCGAAGTTCGAAAAGTTGTCTTTGACGACGAACCTAGCGGCTTGGATCGTGCACGTGAGATGTTTGCGCAAAACCAGTACCCGCAAGTGCTCGATGAACTTAAAAAAATCGACGTCAATGCTGTAAAGAATCCGTTAATCGTTCAGGACATCGAATTCTATCGCTTTTACAGTGAAGGTAAGCTTGGTTTAACAGGGACCGGCGGCGACAAAGCGAAAGCAACCAAAGGTCTGCTTGCGTTAGCTGGCAAAAACAAAAACTCGCATCACATGCTTGAACTGAGTGAATTGCTAGGGGACCTAGCCGTCGGGCAAGGCAAGCCCGATGACGCGGTTCGCTATTACGGATTATTGTTAAGTTCGCCCAGTGCCGACACCAAGGCGCTGGCTGTCTATCGCTTAGCGCAACTCGAGTTGTCGCAAGGAAAGAACGCGGAAGCTCGAACCCGCTTTCAACAACTTGCAGGCTTGACATCTGCAAGCCCCGCAACAGCTCGTTTAAAAAGCCTAGCCGAAGTTGGTTTAGCAGTTTGCGATGCACGCGATGGCAAACCGCAACAAGCGCTCGATCAGTTGAAGAAAATGATAGTGAAGTACGACTCAACGGACCAAGAACTCTTTGCACGCATTTCAAACGCGGAAGGTGCCTGCTACATCGCACTCGAAAAACCATCGCTCGCGCTGTTGGCGTACCTTCACACCGATTGGATGTTTTTTACGGATGCAGAATCCCACGCCGAAGCCCTCTATCAACTTACTCAGTTGTGGCCCAAAGCTGGTGAGCCGTCCCGTGCAACGGAGACCCGAGCACGCTTAGTCAGTCAATATGGCGGCAGCGCGTGGGCTAACAAATAAGCCGCTCCGGAAACTTTTCAAAATGCACTCGGGCCGCTTTGAGCAACGGGTCGATCGTTTTTACTTGAAGGCTCTCTTCCTGCGGCCAGGACCACCACTGCGAACTCTCGTGCTCAGTGATCACAATCGGGAGCACCGTCGGCAAGTATCCAAGAAAGAAGGTGACTCGCTTTAAACACTCGCCGCGATTTCGATAGGTGACTAAGTACTCCGACACAAAGCTAAAATCAGGGTCAATTGCAATTGCCGCTGAAGGAATGCCAGTCTCTTCTTCGGTCTCGCGCAAGGCTGTGGTTAGATTTTCTTCGCCTTCTTCCGCGTGGCCCTTGGGAAGATCCCAGCGATCCCGATGTCGCATCAACAAAAACTTGGGTGGCGTCTCCAATGCAAGCAGCAGCATTCCTGCCGCTTCTACTGTTTTTTGCAAAATTCCCCTCCTGTCGCGAATACGATAACGAAAACGTAGCTTGGGACCATTTGTAAGGCAAACGGACAATAAAAAAATACCAGCGAACCCACTAGTATTGATATCAATGGCTGTAGCAGCGGCGGAGTCGTCTTGCAACTGTCCAAGAGCTGCGCTTGACGCTTTCCGTAACATACGCCAGAGTTTGCACTGGTCGTTCGATGTTGTGTGCACCTTTGAGAAGTTATCTTCAATGAAAATTTATACCAAAACCGGGGATTCTGGCACTACCGGGTTGTTTGCTGGTCCGCGCGTTCTAAAAGACAGTCCTCGCATCTCTGCCTACGGGAGCGTTGACGAGTTGAACGCCATTCTCGGAATGGTCGTTCAATCGCTTTCCCCCGAGTCGCAGCAACTTTTGCAAACCATCACGCAAATACAAAGTGATCTGTTTTCAATTGGAGCGGAACTCGCAACACCTGATCCGGTGACTCAGAACATGTGCTTACTTCCTGAGTCTCGCATCGGCGATTTAGAGCAATCTATGGACGAAATGGAGGAAACGCTCCCACCGCTCAAAAACTTTGTACTCCCCGGCGGTTGCCCAGCGTCAGCGTCGCTTCACTGGGCTCGGACCGTCTGTCGCCGAGCTGAGCGTGACGTTGTTCACTTATCCCAGCAACCTGGAATTTCAGATTGCGGGCGAATTGTCATTTATCTCAACCGCCTCAGCGATTGGTTATTTGTTGTCGCTCGCCACCAAAACGCAATTTCAGGCATACCCGACCAACCCTGGATTCGCCCAGGTTCCACTACCTAGGGTGTGTGAGGCTGACGCCTTTACTTTGCAAATAGCTTGGACGCAACATAACTCTAGAATGACACACAACCCTCCAAGCAACGAAGCGACCGCGCAACCCACCATGAGCAACCGTAGTCCAATGTCTATTCAGATGTGCGAACACAGTCGGACGCCCGCACCTAGAATTGATTCGAGATAACCTTACAATCCGACGCTAGTCAGCGTTTTATTTGTCCGCGTGTTTTCAATCGATAGTCGTTCTATGCCACTCGTTACTGTAACTGATCTAACTATTCGCTTTCGTGGTCCAGCCCT
>JANNNN010000628.1:0-13421 GCA_031398555.1 Planctomycetia bacterium
CTGGATGGGAGCGGTTCCGCCGGCGCCAAGCTGTGCGTCGCTACGCATGTGCGTTTGCAGTACTTGAAGCAAAACGTTGGCGCGGTGGTAAATCCGCGGCTGCTGCAATTCAACCATCGACTCGATACGGTGTTCGGGGGCATTGATTTGCCGAATGTCATCTCAGGTGGCACCTTCGGAGAGCTCCGCAACGAGAAGGTGGGTTTGTCCGAAGGCTCTGGGTTCGCACATGTTCCCGATACAGGCATGTATTTCGATACTAACGTAGTCCTATTGTATGGCCGTGCGAGAGTCGCGGCTCGGATGAACGGCAATTCTTACCCGACCGTCGACTTTACTACTTCCACGCTGGACAACGTCGTGCGCAGCCCAGTATTTCCCAGTGACATCGTGTTCGGCCGATGGTCGATCATGGAAGGCGGCACTGCGGTCCGCTTGATCGATCTGAGCTTATACAAGAAGGGGACGAAGAATACTTCAGTTGACGGCATCCACTTCCTGGGTCTGACGAGTGATGAGTTGACCCGACTGCAGGCTACTGCAGGGTTTGGCCCTTTGCATCAGCGGTTTCTGGTCTTCGAGGAGGACGCCGACCAACTGGACGACAACGGTTTTCCCTATAAGAAATTTGAAGTCAAGGTACAGGGGCTTGATGCCGCCGGCCAGCGAAGGTTGGTCGCACCAGTGCCGCCAGTTCAAGTTTTTGGCGCAGGGGCGAACATGTTCTGCTCAAGCGACTTTGCTGACTTCGTGAACTTACCGGATGTGCCTCCGGATCCGGGGCGAATGAAACAATGGGAGCATGTGTTTGCAGGCTCCTACGCGTTTGGGGATCCAGATGTAACTGCGGTAGGCGGGTCGCCGGGACGGATAGCCGTAAATGATATCGGCAACAACCCAGAAATAAACAATCCGCGAGTCAGGCTGCGAGCGCGATACTTTTTTCCCATCGACGCGCCGGCACCGTCACCATCCATCGTGCCCTCAATCAGCGCGAGAAAACTGAATTATCCGTTGGTGGTAATAGTGCATGGAAACGGTCATGCCTACACTGAATACGATGCATTGGGCAGGCACTTAGCTCATAACGGGTTTATTGTTGCCAGTATCAATTTAATGATTACCCTCGCTTCGGCAAAGTTGAGTCCTACCGGAACAGCGGGAATATTCATCCATGTGAACCCAATGATCACAGTTCTGTACAATCACACACCTCCGCGAGTCGCAATTGATTTTGGAGATGGAAATGGTTTTGTGCTGCAGACTTGGGTAAGTGGTACAGATTTCCAAATCGACCTCGCAGCCGGCGTTCCCGACCGCATTACGTTTCTTCGAGGACTCGCCCCCGAGTTGCACGGAATGGCATCTCGCGGCCGTGCCAATGTGTTGTTCAGGCACTTGGAGGTGCTAAAGCGCAAGTTTGGTTCGCACGTAGCAGATAATATTGGGCTCATCGGGCATAGCCGCGGTGGTGAGTCTGTGGTGCGGGCTCCAGCGGTCATTGGCTCCTCCACCGCGCCTGCTGGTGCAGATCCTCTTCGGGCCATACAAGCGATCATCAGCTTGGCCCCGACAGATCAATATGAAAAAGAGCACCTCATTCAACACATTCCTTATTTCGTTTTGTATGGTTCGCGGGACGGCGACGTAGACGGCGGGCGCAATCCGAAACGTGCGCATTTGACTCCATCTGCGCCTGCTATCCCTGCCGGTAGCGGCGGTTTTTCGCTCTACGATCGCGCATTGAACAACACCATGAAATCCATGAGCTTTGTGCATCGCGCGACTCACAACGGATTCATAACCAGCAATAAGGACTTTACTTCATTTCCTGCCATCTCCGCAAATATTCAAAAGCATATAACGCTGGCTTACATGAATGCATTCATGCGACAGCATCTTCTTCGTGAACCGGTCTGGAATAGTTACTTCACCGGCGAATTCATTCCAGGCTCGACCGGTTATCATGAGATCTACCAGCAGTTTAAAGACATGGTCCCGGGTAACTCGCAGACCATCGATGATTTTGAGAATGCGCCTCATGACTGGGCGCTCAGTTCCTCTAGCCAGCCCGTAGTTCATAGCAGAGCTGGCACCGGTTTGGCTGAAGGCCTCTTAAACCCACATTCGCCGACGTTAGATAGCGACTCTCCTCATGAGACCCATGGCTTAAAAGTAACAGGCTGGACTGCGGGGGACAGGCTGACGTTCACAGTTCTGGCTGGCGGGCTGGATGTCACGGCCTGGACACACTTTAGCTTCCGGATCGCGCAGGTGGCGCGCAGGACCAATTCGTCAATCGACACTATGAGAATAGCGATTACTGACGCGAATGCCTCTCCCGGCCGGCACGAGATGGTCCTGACCAGGAAAGTGCCCAATCCAGATTTCCGAGCTGATGATGCTACACTCACCAAGTCCGCTTTGATGACTATTCGAATGCCTTTGGCTGAATATAAGGCAAACGGTGTGGACTTAAGCAAAGTGGAATCGATTGAGCTGATGTTTCCTGCGGCTGGAAGCGGCAATATTGAAATCGATGACTTCGAATTCACAAAGTAGTCAGGTGTCCTATGAGCACGTACAGCCTGCGAATCGCCCGCGTCGTCGGATCCTATAACGAAACGCCCTTGGTCATGATTGATGTCACGATCACGAATGACAACGGCCGCTTTTACGAAGGCGCTATGCCCTATTCGGCCACTGCGCGGGATGCAACAACAACGGTACAAGCCTTTATGGCTTTCTTGTCGCCAAACGGCAAACAACTACATGCCTTTTTCACGACAGATGCCTTCAGTGTTTTTCCAGGCCCGTTCCATATAGACTTCGGTACTGTGGCCCGAGTTATTGGAACCATTGAGAATATCGACATCGCCGTGCTGGTTCCTCTTGCGCCCGACTATGTCGCCTTCGGTCTGCCCGACGCCGACAATGCTTGGTTGTCCACCCTCGGATAAGCTCTACATAAGCTGAGTTCCCATGCCAACACCATTCTATCCGCCACTGTCGCGACTCGTTGACGCCAAGTCCATTCCGGGGGACTTTCAGGACTTGGAGAACCTAGCGCAAGAGGGCATTGATCTGATCCTCGGCAAGGTCTTCTTCAAAAACCTGGTCAGCGACACGTCCATTGACGGAGTAACACGTTACTACAGCCTAACTATTCTCAGCCAGGAACTTAAGCTGCCCCTGTTGGGATCGGGGATGAACCTGGTCTTCTTCCATGGTGCGACAACAGGCTTTTCCGAGTTTCCCATCATCGTGGATTGGCGGTGGGACGTGTACAAATACATTTCACGCCTGACAGATGGCGGGTTCTCGGCTCTGCCCGAAGCATTCGTTGACATCCTGATGGAGTTAGCGGACATCGAGGACCGCGGCGCTTTGATACGACAGATCGTCGAGGTGTTTCTGGACGACGGCACTAATGCCTATCAAAACTTTCTCACCAATCTCATCGCTAGAATCAGTGGCTATGACAGCGGTGGAAACGCGGGCGTCACTGCCGAAATCGACAATATCACTGTCCAGCTTGGCAACGTCTTTACGGAGGTAGAAGGCCTGATCACCTCTTCGAACTTGTACTCTATCGGCTATCTCTACGAGAATTACCAAGAGAACGACACGCTGAGAGCAGCGGTAATGGCTATCCAGGCCTCCCTCGACACTCTCTCTGAGAATTATCAAGTCGACATAGACATCTTGGGCGACTTCATCCAGTCGGCACTGGGCAACGTGAGCGATCTTGACGAAAAGTTCAACAAGCTCGCGCGGCTGTTCGAGAGCTGGTTTGACGGCATCACCAAACAGGACTTCTATGATTTGGTCGTACCGCAGTTTTCGCTGGCACTTCAGAACATCGAAGCTGCCTTGCAGTTCCCTCGCAACTGGCTGCTGCCGGTGGTCGAGGTCCCAGTGGGTTCCAACAGCTGGGTGCCAGATCCCGATACCAACAAGTTAGCGGCGGTGGTCTTCCGAATTGGAAACCTGAAGGTCTCGACCGGCAAGGGCTTCGAGTTCGACAATCAGTCCGATTTCAGGTTTGAGCGGGCGATGATCGGTCAGACCGGTATCTTGTTGCAATTCGACGGCTTGAAGGTGGATATGAGTAAGGCTTACAACATCCCCGAGGCGGAAGCGGATGGCCGGCCACAAGACTTCATGGGCTTGTACGCCGAATCTGCCACGGTCACCCTGCCTGCCAAATGGTTCAAGGAACCCGACGGCACCAATGCAGAGATTTTCGGTGAGAAGCTGCTGATCGGTACGGGGGGCATCTCCGGCCGGATCGGCTTACGCGCTCTCGGTGGCGACAAGATGTTCTGGGTTAAGCTTGGCGAAAGTTCGGGATTCGAACTCGGCTTCAGCAGCTTTGATATTTCCTTTAAGCAGAATAAGGTCGAGTCTTCCAACATCACAGCCGCGATGAAGATCGCCAGATTCGTTTATCCGGTAGAGCACCCTAGCGCTGGGCAGCCCGTTACGATCGGCGTCACCGGCCACATCCATGACGACGGCGACTTTAAACTGACCGCTTCAACCGACCCGGCCTTCCCGATCGAGTTGGAGGATGTATTTGTATACGATGTTCGAAGCCTGGAACTTGGCCGCGACGACGACAAGTTTTACATCGGTACTTCCGGCAAACTTGAATTCCAGGGTTTTTTGAAAGATACGTTGAAGCTGGGCGCCATCGAGGTTGAGAATCTTCGGATTTATGCGGACGGCAGCATCGAGTTCAAGGGAGGGTCGATCCGTTTGGTCGAGCCAATCGTTCTACCGCTTGGTCCCGTAGAGATCACCGTCACAGCCATCCATTATGGTTCGCATCAGAAGGAAGTGGCTGGCGTCATGCGCAAGTTCAACTACTTCGGCTTCGACGGTGGCATTAGTGTCGATCCGCTCGGCATTGAAGTGCGTGGCGACGGCGTAAAGTATTACTATTGCACGGATGACCTCCCAAACAAACCTGCGGCTTACTTGCATATCCAGACGCTGTATCTAGATCTGACAATTCCTGCCACATCGCCGGCCGTGATCCTCAATGGCTGGATCTCGATTCCGGAGCCTGGCATCTCTCCGGAATACGCTGGTGGTATCAAGTTGCAACTCCCCAGAGTCAAGATAACCGGCAGCGCGGATATCAAGCTTAGTCCCCGCTATCCGGCCTTTATTGTAGATGCGAGCATTGATTTGCCCGCGCCCATCCCGCTTGGCCCAATCGCTATCTACGGGTTTCGAGGGCTGATCGGTTATCGCTACGTGGCCGAAAAGGAAGCCATCGGACTGCAGTCCGGAGTTCATAGTTGGTATGACTATTACAAAGCACCGAAGCTTGGAATTAATGTCAAGAAATTCAGCGGACCTGATCAGACGAAGTTTTCCGGGGCACCGTTTTCGTTGGGTGCGGGGGCCAGCTTGGGCACAACCACGGATAACGGCACAATCCTAAATATTAAGGCAATGATGCTGCTGTCGATCCCTTCGCTATTCATGATCGACGGCCGGCTAGCGGTGTTGAGCGCGCGTCTTGGCTTGGATGATTCCGGGGAGCCTCCGTTTTTTGCATTCATCGCCGTGGGTGATAACTCGCTTGAGTTCGGCTTTGGGGCCGACTTCAAAATGCCGACCCGCAGTGGCGACATCATCCAACTATTTTCGGAAGTGCAAGCCGGTTTCTTCTTTAACGACTCCTCTAAATGGTACGTTAACTTCGGGACGAAGCAGAACCCGACGACCGCCAGAATCATTCGTATTTTGACGATCAAAAGCTACCTGATGCTCAGCGCCCGAGGCATCGAGGCGGGAGCCCGTGGAGAACTGAGCTTTCGCCGCTCCTACGGCCCGATCAAAGTCGCGGCCTGGGCTTACGTCGAGTTGGGCGGAAATATCAGTTTTGAACGTCCGCAATTCGGCGCCTACATGGCTGCTGGTGTCGGTGCCGACATCGATATCAAGATTGTAAGCCTGCACGCTGCGTTTGATGTACTCTTCAGCGTAGAGGGTGCCAGGCCTTTCAGAATTCATGGCGAATTTCATTTGTGTGTAAAGATCAAAATCTTCTGGGTCTTCTCTTTCCGATTCTGCGGCGACCTTTCTATCACTTGGGAGTTCAACTCACTTGTCGACCGCACACCCGTCAACCCGATGCTGATTGCCAACAGCGCCACGCCGACTGCTGAAATTCAAAAACTGCTTAAAGAACAGGTCCAGGGCATCAACATGCTGTCCAACGAGTCCTTCCCCCTGGTTCCTTTGATGGCCGGTATTCCAGCCGGACTGACACAGGAGGTTCAAAAAACAATTATTCCATTGGATACCTATATTGATTTGAAATGTGTCAAAGGATTGATTCCCAACGCAGTGAGTTCCGTGATCGGAGGCGTCACCAATCCCCCACGGCGCAATGTCGACCTGATTCCACCACAAAAGATCATCCGCGGTAAAGAACTCCGGCAGGTAAAGCACCAATACTCGATTACTAATTTAGAGATCAAGTCCTGGAACCCGGACACCGGCAATTGGCAGGACTACCATCCATGGAAGGCGATTGATCCAACGAACGCTTCACTGGATTCGCTGCGCGCTGGCCAGTTTCAGAAGACTGATGGCCAGTACAGTACCATTCGCCTGCTGGGAACGTCGCCGTTCTCCTATACCGAGCAAGGCCAGCCCGACTGGTACATTCCAGAGCAAAACGGTCTTACTCCAGGAGTTTTGTTTTGCGAGTCCGAGTTGCGCAGCGAGCGGTGCGCTGATTTCCATGAAAAACCTTTGGGGCATCGCTATTTCTGCCCGAATTTAAACAGCCTGTTCTATTCTAACCAGGTTGCTTTCTTGCTCATGGGTCACTTCGAGCTAGAGTTTGCTGAGATTGTGGCGGAGCTCAATCCCTTTGCATTTCCGCAATCGCTTCGCATTCACAACGCTCATCGGTTGCAGATCCGATTGCCGCAGCCCTCGGTCCAGATCAAGCTGTGGTTAAGTTCGCAAGCAAGTCGTGTGCGAGTCAACTTTTTCGCCTCGCTTCAAGATGATACGGCGCTGGAGGGTTCATATGGCAATCCCAATCCTGCTGCGGCGGATTCGTCGGCGCCCCATTCGATTGAGGTGCCGCGGTCGGGGCTGAACACGCCGGTGCTTTACGATCACGCGGACTGGCTACCGGTAACGCGAATCGAAATTGACCCCATAACACCCAATGAAGCGCAAATTGTCGAACTCGAATCTGAAATTGCGGCGATCGAACACGAGAATAACCTAATTGCACTCGACCTTAGTAGTGGAACGGCAACCGACACCACCAGCTTGCGGGACAAGCTCGCGAAACTTCGCGTCGAAGACTGTAAGCCTAACGCAGAACAAAACGTGACGACTCCCGCCACTTTTGTTAACCAATACCTACAACCTCCCATGGCTTTGCATAGTTCGATCCTATTTGAGGAATCGAAAAAGCCGTTCGTCTATGCTGTCGGCAGGACAAACAACGCAGCTTTGCTGTTGAAAACAAATCTTGCAGGCGAAACTGTATGGTGCCAGCGGTTGGATGTTGGATCTGATTCTGTGCGATTCGATCAGATAATCCAGTTGGTGATTGAAGATCGCTACAGATACGTCATTGTTGGCTCCGACCAAGGACGCATCCTGCTGGTATGCGTCGACGAGCAAGGGAAGTCGCAATGGATCAGAGCATTCAAACGGATTGACGCGCAGAATCAATATCATGTGCTGTCCGCACCTAAACAGGGAGAATTTTATTTCATTCACTCCGACGAGCATAGTCCGGAGGTCGCGTCTGTACCAAAAGTGATTCGAATGGATTTCGATGGAAATACTCTTATTGCGAATCGCCTGCAAACGCCCGGGATTAACCATCAAGGATTCCGAATTCACTCCGCAGCGATTCATGATCAAGGCTTGACGTTGGCTGGCAACCTGACAAATGCGAAGGGCGAGAATCCCGCAGAAGGAAACGTTTTCAACGGACAAACCGTGGGCATTGTGGTCGAGCTTCGCGATGACTTGCAGCTCATCTCGGCACTTTATCTGGAGCAGGTTACGCTTCAACAGATCGTCGTGTTCGCCCCAGGCGAATTTGTGCTGTCCGGTTACCACAGAAAGCTCTCAAGCATTGTTGTTATCCCATTCATGCAGGCCGGTTCAGACCAACTCTTGACACTTGACAGCACCGTCGATATGCAATCGTTGCTGACGCTAGCCCAAAGTGGTTTCTATCTCACCACGCAGGGTAAACTGCATTGCAATGTGCACCGGTTCGATAAAAAGAGCCACTTGCTTTGGACCAAACGGCTGCATTTGGGAGAAGGCGATTTGTTATTGAGCGACCTGGAACTTTGCCCGCAGCGGTCATTGCTGTGCTTTACCAGTCTTAGACCACCGGTGCTGGGCATTTCCGATTTGGACCTGGACACATGCATCACAGCGTTGACACCCAACCCAAATCTGAAAGAGCATAATTTTGACGCTGGCAAAATTCTTGTGAAGTCAACGCCCGCCGATCGGTCCGATATGCTAAGGGACGGACGATGGACGCCGGTGAACCCCGAATTTCTACAGGTGTGCCCGACCGATGATACGAGCAAGCAGGACTGTACCACATTACTGCACCAAATTTGCTGGCTGTCGTTAGAGGACTACCAATACAACATACTGGTCCCCGGACAGGCCGCCATTGAAGAAGATACGCGAGCGGCAATCGCCGCTCTTACTGAGTATATCCAGCCGATTTGGCGGCCCGATACGTCGTATGCCGTGCAGATTTCGCTGCAAGATCTTGTAGACGACAACCCGGTAGCTTCTGGCGATTTTCGATATGCGTTTGGATTCAGCACCGGAGGTCCGGTCGGCTACTTTCACACGCATCCGCATGCCGATTACGGGGTCGATCCGGAGCAGAAACCCTTAACTTCCTTGCGCCAATACATCGACTATTCCAGATCCTATCCAAACGCAGATGGCAATCTGTTAAGCGCCAAACCTCTGTTTTATGACTCAGAAATTACCAGGATAGACCTGTTCTTTAAGGATGCCTGGGCGCGGTACTTCTTCCACGAGTGGCCTTCCTATAACGGTCTTCCAGCCGCGATGGGACGGTTAAAGATTGTGATTAAAGATCCAGCCGAAGGAGCCAACATTATCAATCCGCCGTACTTGGATTTCGATCCCACAGATACCACGCACGTCGAAATTCCGCAAACAGTGGAGTCTTGGCAGGATGACCCGAATCCACAAGTTCCGCCGGTATATCAGCAGTATCAACATCTACTGGAATCGCAAGCGTGCGTGCTTGTCGGCGGCGCGGTTATAAAACCCAAATCGGAATATATGCAGGTTTTGCCTAAACATCTTAAGCCGAACAAACTTTACACGGCGCTCGTCAACAACCTGTACGACGTTGACAAGGACGGCGATTTCGATGAACTGAATGAGACTCGCGAAGTTCACAAGTTCACCTTTCAGACGTCGCGCTATAAAGACTTCGAAGCACAGATCCAAAGCTACCTGCTAACCGAGGGCGAAGGGGCAAGCGCGGTCAGTCGGCCAGCGATTTTTAGCGTCACTAAAGCGCTGACGATGATTGAAATTAGTGCAGCGTTTGCCAATGTGGCCGGTATGGCCAATGCCCTGGCCGACAGTTTGTCTGCCCAATACCAGCATCGGTTCGACCGGCTGTTGGAGGGCATTTTTTCGCTGTCGCCATTGCCGCCGGCGCAATCTACGGAATTCAATTTGATCCGGAATACCCATGACAATAATCGAATTGTCGCCGTCTTGATTCGCAGTCCGGAGCCGTTCAATAATCCTCGTATTCCGATTGAGCAAGTTCAAAATACTGTGACCGTGCTGAACGCAGCAGGCGCCCCTGCCCCCGGCTACCGTGCCCTATTCTCCAGGGACTATTCGCAAGTTGTATTGATGCACAACAGTTTGATGATCACTGGCCCTTGGAATATCCGATTCCAATACAAGATGTGGGACGGATCAGCATTCATCGTGCCGGGCACCCCACAATACAGCAGCAACCTTGTGGGAACAATTGTCGTCCATGGATTGGACTTCGCAAGTAATTGAGTCAGATGTCGTTTAGGTCAATCAATGTACTAGAGCGGATGTCAAAGCAATGTCCTTGAAACTCAACCCAGGCCTGGTACTTCAAAGCCCGCACATCTATCTGCAGGTGGCCGGTTCCGAGGGGGCCGAGAGCACCAAAGGGATTCACTTGCGATGGAGTCTGAAGCGAGCCCTAGATTCACACTTACCCAAGGCGAACCTCGCGATTCCATTCGTGAACTTCAACAAGCCTGATGACTTTGTAATGATTCATCGAGCCGCTTACGAGCCTCGTGTTAGTGTTGTAGGGTTTTCTAAGCCCAACTTGGTACATCCTTTTCAGTGGGTTTTTGTCAGTTCTGGTGAGGCATATTATCTAAATTTTGTGGACCGGTCGCGCTATAACCAGATACTGGCCTCCGTCAATCCGACCGTCGACCCACAGGCGTTCCTGGTCGCCTACGGTAATGGTGTGGTGGAACTCGAACACAAAACAAAGCTTGCGTTCGCGGTGCAACTCAGTTTTAAGGCCTTCGAGTCGCGCAGTACGGTCGAGCTTGAGCTGCGAAGTGTCGAGGAAAACACGTTGATCGCGGCTCGAGCGGTAACCCTCCGTCAAATCTATGAGTCGCACGAATTGGGACAGAAAAAACTATTTAGTGAAAATATTCGTAGCATTCGCTTTCGGGCTAACAACGCTCTTCTAACGCGAGCGATATTTGAGTTTTATGATGACTACCTTGCCGGTTCAATAAAAGCCAACGAGTGGTCATTGCTTGGCAAGTACGCGATCACAACGGACGATGCTGAAGCCTTCCAACGATTAGAACCTTCGCCGGGCGTCGTCCATGGCCGTTGGCTGCGATTTAACGACAAGGCATTTGTAAACATCACGAACTACCAAGAGAAATGGAACTCCGGAGTATTGCCGCTACAGAAGCGCATCGCGCAAACCGTCCATCGCTACATTGATCTCAGCAACGACCCGGCCAATCCCAAAGGCGAAGAAGCGATCTTGTACTACGATCCTGGAGCTACGCGGCCACCTGACCAGGACCCCGATGCAGAATTCGATCCATCAGAAAGCACGTTTCAGCTTTCCAATCTATTCGTTCTGCAAACCGCCGCGTTGGACTTTCACATTGCCCGCATGCTCGGTTTGGGAACCCTCGACCTGCACTCCCAAATCATGACCGGACGCTACGTTTACGTCGCGGAGTATATCACGCTGGCAGATCTGCAAGATGGGCTGGGAAAACGTGAAGCGCAACATCTTTTCATGTCACTCCCAACGGCAGTGGCAGATCAGCGCCTGAGTCTGCCAATCGATCTGCGAGCGCCGGTGCCGGGGATTTTTTTTGGGGCCGATACGGAAGCTCCCGCAGCTCTTACGGATGCCGACGGATATTCGCACGACGGACGGACGCGTTATCTGTCGCTGTTTAATGAGCCCTTACCCGAGGAACCCGAGAACTCGCCGTTTTTCCATTCCAACTTCCTTTTTATCAGTGCTGAACGGACGCTGCCTATCTACGCGGGCATTGAATACCGCAAAAGCGGAGAAGTGAACTGGGTTAAGCCCGAATTGACCTTCGATGCCGCTTGGCTCAACCTGGACGGCACTGTCAGTGATCAGTACAGACAGGAAACCCGGCCAGTAGTTATTCCGAGTCCCCTCTATCCGCTGTTTGTGCACCGCCAGCGGCAGAGCGGCGTTCGCGACTTCAGTTCCTACGGCATCAATTGGTTCAGCCGGGCGACGTCCAGCCAAATTGTCTGGTCGGTCGAGACCGAAATCAATCCTCGAAACCAGTTGCTTCCACCAACAAATGTCAACGCCGTGGTGGTGGTGTCGGAGCAACCCCTGTTGCTAACTTCCGCTGCCGAACAGACTGAGCTGCGGGCGATTACCAGCGGCGACAAGACGTTCATTCGGCTTAGCTGGGAATACAACCACGGGCAAGAACTGATCAATTATCACCGCGAAATCAACGGCGACGAGCTTCCTGATTACACGGAACTGCCGGATAGCCAAGAACCATTCGCTGATGATTTAGAAATCTACTTCCGCGACAGTGTTCCCCACTCGGTCGGGGGAAAGATTATCGAAGTGACCGATGCAGGCGACCCGGTTTTGGCTGCGGTCACGACCGGCGAATACGTTTTTCAAAGCATGGGTACTGATCCCTTTACCGGATTGCCCGTGGAAAGCTTCATTCCAGATTTGCCTGTTTCTCTGGAGTCGAATTTTATCGGAGGCCTGCTTGTCGTTGATGGCCGTAATTATCCGATCCATTCCATCGACAATAGTGGAGACTACCCGAAATTTACGGTATTTAAAGTTGACGTCGACGGCAACGCGGCTAGTCTTGTCAGCAGCATTCCACCATCAGAACTGATTGCACCGGCGGTAGATGGCCTTTTCACCGCCGTGGAAAACATGGCCGCCACATCCAACTGGGGCGCCGGCAACCCACAGAGCATTTTGGTGAGCGTCGAGCCAAACGTCGTCCATCGCGAAGTCGTTCGCGTACGGCAACCCGACGGGACACTCGATACTCACGTTCACAAGTTCCGCGGTTTTTATCGCGACGGACTCATCGAAACTGTCTTGGAGAACCAGGACACAAACTCAGCCGCGTCGCCTGTTCATCTCGGCTTGTATAAAATCACGTTTTCCGGATTTTCCCTGCCACAACATTCGCAGGCCGGTGGGGCTGGACATCGCATCGAATTTCATAGTGGCGTCGTTCGAATTCACACGGTGAATAACCCTGAAGGGCTGCGCAGAGAACTCAGCGTGATTCGAACCGAGAACATTGACACATCCAATCCACTGATTCTATACGTCGCGGATAAAACCTTTGCCGTCGGCGACCCCAGCTATGATGCCATTCCGCTAGGCGTGCAATCCGTGAATTATTACCCGGCTTACCGGGCTTATTTGTTTGCAGATCCACCGCATAACCTGACGGAAGCCAACATCCTTCCCAGCGGCGGCGACCAGTTGCGTTATACGATTCTGGGGCTCCGCAGCCACAATTTGGCGCGGGGATACTTTTCGCAGATGTCGGTGCCGGCCCTCATGTTCGCCCGGGCGGTCACTGAACCGCGGCAGCCACGATTACCAGTGGGCGGCATGTATGCCACGCGACCTGATTTTTACGGCAAGTCCACGTTTACTTTTACAACTGTTTTCGAGCATGCGCCTTACTCGGTCCAATACCTCCGTGCCAGCGACATCCAAATTCTTAATGCGTTGTACTCTAGCGACAACAGCGACGACCAGTCTGCTTGGACGGTTAAACGCATCCAGGATGAAATTCTTGCTGCGGAAGAATGGTTCA
>JANNNN010000632.1:0-8049 GCA_031398555.1 Planctomycetia bacterium
CCACGTACGAGGCCAATTTGCAGCGTTAAGCCTGTTTTTTATCGCGCTTACAAGCCACGTATCCCGAGCCGACGAAAAGCCAGCCCCTGCCGCAACGGATCCGCAAGTTGCAGCCTTGCTTGCTGGGCTCGCCGAGTTGCCACCCGAGGCCAAACCCGGAGAGTGCTACCTGCGTGTTCGCATGCCCGCCAAGTTCGAGACAACAGAAGAGAAACTGCTTATAAAGCCCGAAGTGATTCGCTACGAAATCGTTCCAGCCGAATTCAAAGAGGTTGAAAAGGAAGTCGTCATTAAGCCCGAATCAGTTTTTTATGAGATCGTTCCAGCTCAGTTCGAAACCAAAGAAGTCGAAGTGGTACTCGCCCCCGAGTTCACAAAAATCAACGCGACCGAACCGATGTTCCAGCCCGAAGACAGTAAGATCGAAATCCGCGCTGCGCGACTTGCACTCAAGCTCGATGTGAACCCATTCAGCGCCACCGGCCCTCAGAACGCTGAAGTGCTAAGCCTCGCCAACGATCCCGCTGAGATCAAAGCCTACACTCGCAACTTGCTAATCAAACCAGCTCAAGTCCAGCAGGAAAAAATTCCTCGCGCAGTGGAGAAAGTCGCCACACAAGTTCTGGTAAAGCCCGCAGAAGTGAAGGAAGTCAAAGTCCCAGCCGAAGTCAAGAAGATGATGGTTCGTGAACTTGTTCGCCCTGCCACCAAAAAAGAGCTCAAGATCCCTGCTGAATACACCACTGTTACCCGCCAACGCTTGCTCGCTCCCGAGAAGATTGTATGGCAACGAGTGCTCTGCCCGGCTGATATGACGCCAGTCATGTTGACCACGATCCAAACCAAGTTAAAAGAAAAAGGAATCGAGCCAGGTGAACTCAACGGCCAATTAACGGACGCCACCAAAGCCGCCATCACTCAGTACCAAACGCAAAATAATCTCGCCCAGGGCGGCCTAACCTATGAATTTCTAAAGCACCTTGGCATACAACCTTAGGCTATTTGGGATTGTCCATTGGCTAATCCAAACCAAGTAGCACGACCTCTAGTATCTCGCCTTCAGATTTGGGGCCACTTGCAATAATTTTGTTTGTGCGTTTGCGACGTTCAGGCCTGAATTTCAATCTATATGAGGCTGTACACCTTTCGCAGTTCCGTCAATATGAAGTTAGATCGCATTGGCAGCAATCTGCTAAAGCCGAGTGGGCCAGCGCCGCAGCCACGATTCTAAGACAAGCAGATTCCAAAGTCGGTAACAATGATTGACGCGACCAGTCATATGTTGATCCACAAGCACTTTGATCGCATCGGGTCTCAAAAATTGGTGGCAACGGCTTTCGTTGCTTAACAATCTCTCGTGCATCAATTCACGTAGTTCGTTCTTAAACCAATAACCCAAGGGCACGCCAAAACCCATTTTTTTGCGAGTCCAAATTTGTCGCGGCAACAAGCTTTCAAAGGTTTTTCTCAATAGGCGTTTGCCCGAGCCGAGGCGAAATTTCAGCGAAACTGGTAGAGAAGCCGCGAACTCGACCAAACGAAAATCCAAAAACGGTTGCCGACATTCCAGTCCATGTGCCATCGATGCTATATCCACTTTGGTCATGAGATCGCATGGCATGTAAGTCACCAAATCGGCCAGCGAAGCACGACTGACTAAGTCACGATCTCCAACGCCTCGCCATGCGGACTCAAAAAACTCGTAAGGGTCTTCATTAGGCAACTGCTCCACAAATTCATCACGATAGAGCTCGGCCCGCATCCCCTCAGGAAAGATCTGAAGCCAATTCATATATTGCCGCGCTGCTGGTTGATTGAGCGCTTCTCCAAATCGCTGTAGTCGACGAACAAACGAACGTTGTCGGTTCGAGTGCGGCAAACGCTGGACAAAGCGACTGCCAAGAATCGGAGCGGCAGGTATCAAGCGATGGAACCAGTTGCTTAGCCAGAGTGCGCGGTAACGATCATAGCCCGCAAACAATTCGTCGCCACCATCTCCACTAAGGGCGACGGTAACTTGCTCGCGAGTCCGTTGGCAAAGATACCAAGTAGGAATCGCCGAGCTATCCCCAAACGGCTCGTCGTAGTGCCACACCAATTGGTCAAGCACTGACACTGCATCCGGCGTGACTTTGAATTCGTTGTGTTGAGTGCGCACCCAACCCGCTACCAGTCGTGCATAATGCGTTTCATCAAAATCTGCTTCGTTGAACCCAATGCTGAAGGTATGCAGCGGTGTATCGAGTTGCTGCTGGGCAAGTGCTACGATCAAGGATGAATCGACCCCGCCCGACAGGAACGCACCTAACGGAACATCGCTGCGTAACCGCAAGCGAATCGAATCGCGTAGTAACTCGTCTAACTTCGAAATCGCCTCCTGTTCGCTAGTATCCGATTCTTTACGCCAATCGACATTCCAATAACTCTTGACCTCAACACCTGATTCACGCACCACAGCGACCTGGCCAGGCGGCAACTTACGCGACTTCTGATAGATCGAATTCGGATGCGGGACGTATTGGTAGGTCAAAAACTGATCGATCGCACCGGCTGATAACTTGGTATCAAAATCGGGCGACTGAGCGAGGGCCTTCAGTTCACTCCCGAAAAGAAGTTGGCCGTCGCACCATTGGTAGTACAGGGGTTTTTTGCCAAGTCGATCACGAGCCAGAACAACTTGGCGCTTGGTGCGATCCCAGATCGCCAGTGAAAACATCCCATTCAGGTGGGCGAAGCACTCCGTCCCTAGGTCCTCATATAGGTGAACGATTGTCTCGGTATCGCTGTCGGACTGAAACTTGTGCCCCGATCCTTCTAGGCGTCGGCGCAGGTCGCGATAATTGTAAATCTCGCCGTTGAAAACGATCCAAACCGAACCATCTTCGTTCGACATCGGCTGGTGGCCGCCTGCTAGATCGATAATGGACAGCCGTCGGAAGCCAAGAGCAACGCCTGGAATTACCCCTGTAACGTCCGTTTGTAGCGACTCTTTGTGCACTCCGCTGTCATCCGGTCCGCGATGTTGGAGCGACTGGACCATTTTATCTAGCACTGAGCCGCCAATGGCTCTTCGCTCATCAAACCACAGCCCTCCAGTTATGCCGCACATCACTAATAGCCTTTGTCAACAAGACCGCCCGCCCCGGATAAAGCAGGAGTATAGCATTCAACTCGCTGGTCTAAACGTTCGTCATTCGAGTAATGTGGGTAACCACATGGAGCATCTTTTAGGATTTCCATTTCGAATTAGCTCTGCGGGGCGGGTTTCCGCCAGGCCGGAGTTGGGCTGTGCGTTGCATCGTTGGATGTGTTGGACATCGAATTTGACGGATGTGTAGATCGGAACAAAAAAATCGCCACGACTTAACACCGAATAACACGCTTCAAGGTATTACAGACGATATAATCTACGTGGATTAAGTGCCCCCACATTCAAGTTCACGAAAAACATGCTGTACAACAATGACATTAATCATGCCGGGGATGGCGTGAATCCGCACCAGTCTCATGAAGCTGCGCGTCACGACATACTGGCTGTCCTTTGGCGCTGGAAGTGGCTCCCGATCATCGGGAGCATTCTCGGGATGGTCGTGGGAGTTCTGAATTTTTCGCGTCAAAAACCCACTTTTGAATCCAGCGCTTTGATTCAAGTGGTTTATCCGAACGCTGAAACGGCCGGGTTGGACCCGGTCGCCAGTGGGCCTGATACCGTGCGCGGGCAATCGCGGCTCGATGAATCACGGATCATTATGAGCGAACGCGTGATCGATATGGCGATTGAGCTAAATCATTTGACCGCTCATCCCAGGTTATCCGCGATGTCTGCGGTCGATTTGCGACGTTGGATTAAGTCGCCTTCTCATTTATCGGTTGCACCGGCCGGTCGCGACGCGAGTACGGCGCTGATCGAAATTCGATTCAAAGGTACCGATGCCGAAGTCTGCCAAGCAGTCGTCGATGCAGTCATCGCTGGCTACGATGCATATCTGACTCAAGCGTATCGAAAACTCGGCAACGAAGTGGTGGAAGTAGTTACGAAGGCCCAAGACCAATTGCGAAAATCGTATGAAGAGATCGCTAAGAAGAACGCCGATTTTCGACAGAGCGCGCCACTCGTTTGGTTGGGCGATGAAGGTAACAATCACTTCTCCGAACATTGCATTGAAATCAAGAAATCGATCAATGAAATTGAAATTGAAAATCTCAAACTGCAGTCATTAGTTTCCCACATCCAAGCGGTCGAGAATAATGGACGCCCAGTTGAAACGATTCTGCAAATGCTAAGTTCCGATCCGCAGTTAAACAGCATCCTCTTCCGCCAAAAAGATTCCGAAACGATTGCTGCCCCGGGAGTTCCGGTGGCCCCGACTTCGACTGCTGAACGCCGGGAAGCGTTAGTGGATCTTCGAATTAAAGAACAAGAACTTTTGAACTCAGTAGGAGAAGGACACCCAGCCGTTGCGTCAACACGTTTGCGAATCGATTTACTCAATAAGCAAATCGTCGCGATGGCGGATGCCGAAAAACACAGCTTAAGTGTAACTCAAGTGGAAAAGGAAGATCCCACTATTAAACTGGAGTTTTGGAAAACGGCCATGCAGGATCGGATCGCCGCCCTGCGATTGCAGCGCGCGTCGCTACAAGATCTGGCCGACGATTACGAACGCAAGTCTAAAGAGTTGGGGGAATATCTCAGCCAGCACAGTTTGCTTAACAAAGAATTAGCCTCCGCGCAGTTGTTGTTGGACAATTACACCAATACGCTCAATCGGATTCAAATTCTTCCCCAAGGCAGCCAGTTGACACTGCAGACGTTGACGCCGCCAGCGATGGGCGAGTTTGTGAGTCCAACAATTCCGCCATACTTGCTTGGTGGAGCTGCCGCTGGATTCATCGCGCTCGCCGGCCTAGCGATTCTGCTCGACTTTGCGGATAAAAACTTCCGCAGCCCGGATGAAATCACCCAGGTGCTTGGCTTTCCAGTGCTGGGCCACGTTCCGCAATTGAAAGGGAAAAAACGCAGGAACCCACTCGGTTCCGTTGACTCGACACTTTGCACTCTGACAGGCCCGAATGCTTTCGGCAGTGAAGCGTTTCGGTCGCTCCGTACTAGCCTGTATTTCCGAGACACCGAATCTGAAAATCGCGTTATCCAAATCACTAGCCCAGTTCCCGGTGATGGCAAGTCCACTGTCGCTACCAACCTTGCAATCAGCATCGCCCAGTCCGGACGCAGTGTGTTGCTGATCGATGCGGATATGCGACGTCCACGTATTAGCTGCTTGTTCGGGCTGCGTAGCGAAATAGGTTTAGCCGATTTACTGCGAAAGAAGTGCACTTTGAGCGAAGTTTTGCGCCAAGGACCAATTCCCAACCTGAGTTTGATCGCCAGCAGTGTGTCAGCGAAAGATCCAGCAGAACTGCTAAGCAGCGTTACATTCAGCTCACTGATCGACTCTCTTCGAACCCAGTTTGATTACATCATCCTTGACACCCCCCCGCTTCTCGCAGTCTCTGATGCCGCTTCGGTTGCAGCACGAGCCGACGCAGTGCTACTAACTGTTCGACTCCGTCGCAACTCGAAACCATTAGCACTTCAAGCTTCTCAAATGCTGCTAGACATGGGCGTAAGGCCGATGGGAATTGTGGTCAATGGTATCACTAACTCCCGCGGTTACGAATATCGCTATGGGCAATATGGTTATCAAGATGCAGTCGTTGAGTAAACTCGTTTCGCAGCAATAACGAATCGCTGACACGTCATTGCAGGGATGCGCGGCTTTGTTCGACCAGCTTGATTTCTTCAACTGCATCCTACTGGTCATCGCGGCCTTTGGAATCGGCTTTTCCAAAAGTGGATTTCAAGGCGTGGGGATGATTCATGTCATCCTTTTCGCGTTTATTTTTGGCGCTCGCGATGCCACCGGCGTACTGCTTCCTCTGTTGATTGTCGGCGACGTCTGCGCCGTTTGTTACTTCGGAAAGCAGGCCCAGTGGACGCACATTCGACGACTGCTGCCGCCAACCGTTTTCGGCGTCATCTTCGGTTGGTTAATGATGAAACAGCTACCTGAGTCGACATTTAAACCAATGGTCGGCTCCATAATTTTGTCGCTGATAGCTGTTCAATTAACACGCATGTGGCGTCCCGGTTGGTTTGAAAAGATGCCTCATCAAAAGTGGTTTGCGGTAGGTCTTGGGATCCTAGTCGGAATCACTACCATGCTTGCGAATGCGGCTGGCCCCGTTATGGCTCTCTACTTACTCGCCGTTAGTTTGCCCAAGTTGGAACTGGTCGGAACCAGTGCATGGTTCTTTCTCGTGATCAATGTTTTCAAGCTACCGTTCAGTTACAACATGGGGCTTATCCACTTTGAAACGCTGGCAATTAACGCCGTTTTTGCACCCGCCGTTTTGCCGGGCATGTGGGTAGGAAGATGGTTGATACAGCGAATTTCACAGCGGGTTTTCGACAGTTTGTTACTTGCGCTTACGGGTCTCTTTGCATTGAGGCTGGTGGGGCTGTTTTAGGTGTGATTGGACAAGCCCCCATTAAGTGGAGCGCGCAGCGAGCTACCCCTGAGATGCACGCAACGCTGTGAAGCAGTTGCAAACATCATCCAGAAGCACAATTCAAGAAATTCCGTTAGGTAGTTCGTTTCGTCACAAACCGGATGCGAAGGAGAGGTCTCGGACAAGCACCCGGTTTCCCACGAAAACCAGCTACATTTCCTCGTCCAAAATGCTCACAGCGTTACCTGGGATAGTTGGGCACTGGTGAATTCAACCAACGGGGGTTACGTTATCTCGATGTCCAAATTGCGAAACGCTGAGGTACGAACGTATGTTTCAGTCAATACGTAAGCCTGGTGGCGAGAGGTGGCGCTACACTAATGGACTAGGCGAAGTACGCTAAATTCTGATGAACCAAAAATGACGATGTTTGCTTCAACCATTATTGCCAACAAGCGAGATTCGCAGCCTCTGTCGCGCGAAGAGATCGAATTCATGATCAATGGATTTGTTTCCGAGGCCGTTCCCGACTATCAGATGTCCGCATGGGCGATGGCCGTGCTTTGCCGTGGAATGAATAGACAAGAAATCGCCGATCTTACCGAATGCATGTTGAACAGCGGAATACGACTACAGCGGGCCAGCGAACGGCCCCGCGTCGACAAGCACTCGACAGGCGGACTAGGAGACAAAACATCTTTGATCCTCGCACCACTGCTCGCCTGTTACGATTTAGATGTACCGATGTTGAGCGGCCGGGGTTTGGGGATAACTGGAGGAACACTGGACAAACTGGAGGCGATTAGCGGCTTTCGTTGTGATCTAAGTGCTTCGGAGATCGACCGACAACTTAAAACAATCGGCTGCGTTATCACTGGAACAACACCCGAGATCACACCGGCAGACCGCAAACTCTATGGCTTGCGAGATGTCACGGGTACAGTGCCTTCGATCGCACTGATCACCGCGAGTATCATGAGCAAGAAATTGGCGGAGTCGCTCGATGCACTCGTCCTTGATGTCAAATTCGGCTCAGGAGCATTCATGCGCACTCGCTCAGAGGCCGAAAGATTGGCTGAGTCGCTAGTGGACACAGGCACACGAATGAATGTCCCAACGCTTGCTATCCTGAGCGACATGAACCAGCCGCTAGGACGCATGGTTGGAAACGCTTGTGAGGTTAACGAATCGCTCGACGTCCTGCGCGGCCACGGACCACAGGATACTCGCGAGCTGACGTTGCAACTTTGCGCCCCATTACTGGTCACGACTGGCAAGTTCCCCAATCACGAAGATGCTCTGGCATCGCTTGGCAATACGCTCAACAGCGGCGCTGCCCTTCAGCGTTTCCGGAAGATGGTAGAGCAGCAGTCAGGCCAATTTGTCGATCAACTACCACTCGCCATCGAATCGATCCTTGAAAGCCCAGCCAGTGGCCGCCTCGCCGGGTTCGACGGTCAAAGAATTGGCCAAGCAATTATCGCGTTGGGCGGCGGTCGCCGTAAACTGAGTGATCGCGTCGATCATCAGGTGGGC
>JANNNN010000703.1:0-18431 GCA_031398555.1 Planctomycetia bacterium
AGCGGAGTTTGTGTTCAGCCCCGCTAGATCGTTTATTTGAACTGCTTTGAACGTGCGTAGGACTGTACCTAAAATCGTTTAACCGGTAGCCAGCGGCGTCGTAAGCACCCCACACTTATGCCGACAATGGATGGATCACCGTGTTGCGGAGCAGGGTTGACACAGGTAGCAGGTTCTCGACGCCGCTGGCTACCGGTTAAACGATTCATGCTGTGGACAAAACATAAGGTCCATGGCGATCCAACAATAGCCTAAGCGAAGTACGCTAATTCCAGATGAACTGCTTTTTTTCGACAAAAAACCGTCTATGAGCGAAACTAATCCTAATTTGGAAGCCGAACGTTCGTTCGATCCAAAACAGTTTTCAATACTAATCGTCGACAACGACCGGGCGCATGCTCGCGCGATGACGGAAAGCCTCGAGCGAGTCGGGTACCGCTGCACGGTTGCGACCAGCGGCCCAGAGGGTTCGGCTCAGATCGACCAGAACACTTATAACGTCGTCGTTACCGACCTGGTTATGAACGATTTCGACGGTATGCAGGTTTTGCAAAAAGCCAAGCAAGCCCTACCGGATTGCGAAGTCGTTTTGGTAACAGGACACGCAACCGTACCCAAAGCGGTCGAAGCCATGCAGGAAGGCGCCTTCAACTTTCTCGAAAAGCCGATCACCCCCGGACGTTTGCGGGCGGTAACGGCCAAAGCGATCGAAGCGGTTCAGTTGCGGCAAACCAACACCGAACTCCGCCAGCGTCTCGATGAAAAGTTCGGCTTCGAAGGCATTATTTTCGCCAGCCCCAAGATGCTTGACGTGATCGATCGCATCAAACGCATCGCGCCGACTGACGCAACAGTGTTGATCACGGGTGAGAGTGGAACGGGCAAAGAGATGATCGCCCAAGCCATCCATCAAAACAGCCCTCGTAAAAACAAACGCATCAAGGCCCTCAACGTACGAGCTGTTTCCGAGAACCTTGTCGAAAGCGAGCTGTTCGGTCACGTCAAAGGGGCTTACACCGACGCGGTCAGTGATCGCATGGGGGCGTTTGAATTCGCTAATGGTGGAACGCTGTTCCTCGACGAAGTGGGCGACATGCCGATGAGCACCCAGATCAAGTTGCTGCGAGTGCTCGAAGAGAATCAGATTACACGAGTTGGCGATAACAAGTCGATCAAGGTCAACGTCCGCTTGCTAAGTGCAACGAACCGACCGCTCGAGGATATGGTCGCGCAAGGGGTGTTCCGAAACGATTTGTTCTATCGCTTGAAAGTTGTCACAGTGCACTTGCCACCACTGCGTGAGCGGCTGGATGATATCGTGCCACTGATGGATCACTTTCGCAAGATGTTCTTGCGTCGGCATGGGAAAGGGCAAGTTCATTTCGCTCCTGCCGTTACACGACGATTCTATGGTTACGACTGGCCCGGAAATATCAGGCAGCTGCGAAACTTCGTCGAAACGATGGTGGTGCTAGATACCGACGGCATCCTTGATTTAGACGACTTGCCACCCGAGTTGATGGAAGATGGCGATCAGAAGCTGTTGGCAGAAGCTCCGGAAAAACCCGTTCCGTCCACCAACACTATTGACAGTGGCAATCACTCGTCGTTGTTAGGTAGAACAATGGACGAAATCGAACGCTGGGCCATTGAAGATACACTGAAAATGACCGCCGGAAATCGCGAAGAAGCAGCTCGCATCTTGGCGATAGGAGCTCGAACGCTGTATCGCAAGCTGGACAAGTATCGATCTGATGATGGCGGCACTTCAACTGGCGACACTGCGAACGACGACAACGAATAGGCGCTTACCCATGACCGCGATCTTGGGTATCTCTGCTCTCTATCATGACTCGGCAGCGGCTTTGGTTATTGACGGGCAGATCATTGCTGCCGCACAAGAAGAGCGTTTTACACGTAAAAAACACGATCATAATTTTCCGAAGCACGCGATCGAATTCTGCTTGCGTCAGGCCGGGATCACGTCGAAGGATCTTGACTACGTTGGATTTTACGATAAACCACTCACAAAGTTCGAACGTCTAATCGAAACCTACCTGGCCTTCGCTCCCGCGGGTTATCGTTCGTTTCGTCAAGCGATGCCTCTATGGCTAAAAAAGAAGCTGCATGTGCCGAGCGAGATTCGTAACAGTTTACCAGACTACAAACGCCGAATTGTGTTTCTCGACCATCATCAGTCGCATGCGGCCAGCGCGTTTTTCCCATCGCCCTTCGATGTTGCAGCGATCCTGACGCTCGACGGAGTGGGCGAATGGTCAACGACATGCATCGGTCACGGCCAGGGGAATAAGCTGAAGCTGCTGCAAGAGATTCGTTTTCCGCATTCGCTAGGTTTGCTTTACTCTGCGTTCACTTATTACACGGGTTTTCGTGTTAACAGTGGCGAATACAAACTGATGGGCTTGGCTCCATACGGCAACCCTATCTACAAAGACCTGATCCTCGCGCATCTGCTCGATTTGAAGGCCGACGGTTCGATGCGGATGGATATGAGCTATTTCAACTACTGTCAGGGTCTAACCATGACCGGGCCGAAGTTCCATCGCCTGTTCGGTGGTGAGCCGCGCCGTTCCGAATCACTGATCACGCAGCGCGAGATGGATTTGGCGTCCTCGGTGCAGGCCGTGACTGAGGAAGCCATGTTGCGAATGGCTCGGCATGCGCATCGGTCAACGGGTTCAAAAAATCTTGTGTTGGCGGGAGGCGTTGCGCTGAACTGTGTCGGGAACGGACGCATACGACGCGAAGGACCATTTGAAAACATTTGGATTCAGCCAGCCGCGGGTGATGCTGGGGGCGCGTTGGGGACAGCGTTATTCATTTGGAATCAATTGCTTGATCGCCCGCGGGTTGCGCAAACACCCGACAGCCAACAGGGCTCGTTCCTTGGACCAGAATTCGCCGAAGCAGTTATCGGTTCGGTTCTCAACGAACAGAAGGCGGTCTTCCAGAGTTTTGACAACCACGAATTACTATGCGATGCCGTCGCAAAGTTGATCGCATCAGAAAAAGTGGTCGGTTGGTTTCAAGGCCGAATGGAGTTTGGCCCTCGAGCGCTGGGCGCCCGCAGCATTCTCGCCGACGCGCGCAGCCCTCGCATGCAATCGACATTGAATCTAAAGGTCAAATTCCGTGAATCGTTCCGGCCGTTTGCACCGATTGTTTTGAAGGAACATATGGATCAGTATTTTGAAATGCGTCCACAAGAAGACAGCCCCTACATGCTTCTCGTCGCTCCTGTGCAAGTTGAACGCCGATTGGCAACCGACGCCACGAGCACTGCGTTTGGTATCGAGCAATTGAATCTAACTCGGTCCGACATCCCGGCAGTAACACATGTCGACTATTCAGCCCGAATCCAGACAATTGATCGAGTCCGGAATCCGCTAGTACATCAGTTGCTCACTCGTTTTCATGCATTAACCGGGTGTGCTGCAATGATCAATACGAGTTTCAACGTTCGCGGCGAGCCGATTGTGTGCACGCCGACGGATGCTTATCGTTGTTTTATGATGACCGACATGGATGCACTCGCAATTGGGAAAAACCTGTTACTAAAAAGCGACCAGTCAATGCCAGTGGATCGTGGAGAACGCACGAATTATTTAAAGAAATTCGAATTGGATTGAGCCCATCCCATGAGCCTAGTTGAAATCAATTGGTCACCGAATCAGAAACAGATTAGCCAGTTTGGAGTACTGTGTCTGCTTATCCTACCGCTGCTAGGTTGGCTGTGGCGAGTGAGTTCAACAACTATCATTGCGCTCTTCGCAATCGCAAGTGTGATTGCATTTCTAGCTTACTTTAGGCCGCTAATGGTTCGACCGCTTTATGTCGGGCTAATTTTGTTTACTGCCCCAATTGGCTTCGTCGTCAGCGAATTAGCGATGGTGTTGATATACTTTGCTATCTTTTTACCCATCAGTCTTTCGTTTCGACTTGTACAACGCGATGCATTGAAGCTTAAAATAGACCGCGGTGCCACAACTTATTGGCAATCAAAGCCTCAACCCAAAGATATCTCCAGTTACTATCGTCGCTACTAAACGAATACTGAAATACGATGTCCGATCCCGAGATTAAAAGTGAATTCGAAGAAGCTGGTGATGAACGTCCACCAACTCTAGTGCAAGAATTCTTTCAGTTCATTGTCGAAAACAAAAAGTGGTGGATGATTCCAATCCTACTGTCGTTTGGCTTGGTCGGCCTGGTCGTGCTCCTCAGTTCAACGGGCGCAGCGCCTTTCATCTACACGCTTTTTTAAATGCGAATATAAATTGGAAAATCTGAGGCACCTGTGATATTCTGAATCGTTCCCTGACCAGGATAGGAACGCAATTAATTTGTTTGATATCAAGAATTCCGATGAACTTAGAACTATAAGGATTTTTCTCGGTTCACCTCGCGATGTTATTCCCGAACGGGCGGCTGCCTGCCAAGTGTTTCAGCGCACGACAACTCACTTGATTTTTCAAAGGACCAGAGAAATTCGTTGCCGGAATTGGCGAGCCATATGCAGGACGTTTCTAAAACGCTGGGAACGCTTTCTAGACATACAGACGTGGCAAGCATGAGCTCGTCGCACGCTACAAGCGAGAAGTCGACACGCTTAAAAACAAACTCGCCAAACAGCGATTGGAACAAACGGATTAGGTTGTCGATGGGAGCAATCGTGGTTCACATCGTCATTGGTTGCTGCACGATCAGCGATTTTTGCAAGTTCAGCGATTCGATGGAACTTATGCAACGATTTCTGGTGTACACCCAGAATACTTGGCTGCGCTACCTTTGTGGCACAATCGTTAGACGCTACGTGGTCGGTACGCAGCCGGGTGTAAAGGGAAGCTGCCCGATGCAGTTGGGTACGAATACTGCCGTAGCTTCCTTTGCGGCAGGCGTTCGGCGGTAACCAAAGAACCCACGACGCTGAATGACTTCAGCAACTTCCGCTGGAACGTGCTTGATCCAACTTGGGTCACCGGACTGAATCATGCGAAGTACTTCGCGCGAAAAGGTTGCCAAGTTCTCTGGATTGAAGTTGTCGAGCTGCTCGATGCAACCTTTGTCGACCAAGTAGCGATAAAGCTTGCGCAGCTCAGGCGAAACTTCGAGGTTCGCGACTGTCGTGAGTCCACCCGTATTTCGGTCAAGCAGTGGATAGATGAGTAGCTTCAAGTCGTTCTTAAACAACCGACCGAAGGATTCAAGGATGCCGCCGTCGAGCTCGGTGTAATACTTTTCATCGAACAGGTCGCAGAGACTTGCAGCACCCATGGTGATGCCAATTTTCTTTTTGGTATATCGAGCCAAATAAGCGGCGAGACGATAGTATTCAAAGTAGTCGGAAATAAGGACCGTCATCCCGCATGCAGCCAACAAATCGACTCGAGCGAGGAAGTCTTGTAGATTGACCTCCCCTTCCGATTTCAAGTTGTGCATCGTGATCTCTGCAAGCGTCACGACCTGATCGGCTACAACATCGGGCTCTTGAATGAATTTTTCATGTGCCGCGCGGAGCATATCGATGTTGACGTTGGTCAATGGGCGGAAACTTCCGCGTTCAACAAGGATAGGCTTTTTATACAGGACCTCAGACGGCTGCAGCACTTCACCTTTGGCGGAAAACATGGCCGCATTGCTCAAGCCCAACTGGACCAGCCGCAAGCTCATAACGCGATTATCCACGTGCCGGAACGCGATGCCGGAAAACTCGATCATGTCGATCTCGATACGGCGCGTGCTGAGGTTGTCCAGCAGCGACTCAATAAGTTGATCGGGTTCGTGATTGAGGAAGAAAGCGGCGTATAACAAGTTCACGCCAATGATGCCCAGAGCTTCCTGTTGCAACGCGTTTTCGGTGTCGAGCATGCGAACGTGAATGATGATCTGGCTATCTTGATCGCGGGGATGGGCTTGGAAGCGAACCCCCATCCAGCCGTGGCAGTCGTTAGTGCCTTTAAAATTGCGAGCTGAAACTGTGTCGGCAAAAACGAAGAAGGCCGTCGAGTCGCCTCGGCTGTCGCGGAGCCGTTCGAGGTTCAGCGAGTGTTCGTGATCGAGCATATCCTCAAGTCGTTTGCGGCACACATAGCGATCACAGGGGCCGTAAATGGCGTCGCTAACCGACATGTCATAAGCCGAAATGCTTTTGGCGATCGTGCCCGCCGCTCCGCCAACGCGGAAGAACCAACGAACGACTTCTTGCCCGGCGCCAATTTCAGCAAACGATCCATAACGCCGTTGGTCAAGATTGACTGCGAGTGCTTTACGCTCCGTGTTGGGACGTTCGACCACTGCACGCTCAACAGACATAGAACGCTCAATAGGCATAGCTGAAATCCAGTGTTCGGTGGCGGAACAATTTCCGCGCTTCCAAGCATTCAACACTGGAATCAATTAAGACTGGAAAACCTACGCGATTGCGCAATGTTCTCCGATTTTTCTGCCGGCCTGGCGTTTTAAACGCTACAAACGCGCGGCGGTTCATGTGTGGCACTGGCGTGCGCTTGCCAGTGCCACCCCAGTTCGAGTCTTAACTTACAATCAAGCCTTCGGTTCGCGACGAAAACCATGTCGCCAACTGAGGCATGCGGCCATAAGCGTAGGCCAGCATAGCGATGGGATGCACGGTCGGCTTGGTCGTACCTTGCTCCATTTGTAACTTGCACGCTGTACACTCCGTGGCACCTAGTTGAGCCGGCGTCTCTTTCATCGTGCTAATCAATGAGCGACCAATACGTAGACTAGTGCGATAGTTCTTGCGTTGCAGTCCAAAGGTTCCGGCCATCCCGCTACAACCTGCATCGGCAAATTGGACGGTCAGACCGGGGATCAACTTCAGCAAGTTTAGCGCCGGTCGGCTTGGATCCAGGACGCGTGAATGACATGGTTCGTGGTACACCATTGAGAACGAAACAGGTCGAAAATTCAATTCCAATTCGTTTCGCATATGCATCTGCCAAAGGTAACCGCACGCTTCGTAGGTATGCTTTGAAATCAGTTCGGTGTCTTCATCTTGAAGCAGGTTGCGATATTCTTGCTGCAAACAAAGCGCCGCAGACGGCTCCGTTGTCACAATGTCATAGCCGTTTCGCACCGCTTCTGCTAACAACCGAACGTTGGATTTAACCAGTTTGCGAGCCCGAGAGACATCGCCGCTGGTGATCATCGACATGTAAGAAGGAGTTTGGTTTGTGGGGCAATATACTTCGACACGTTGGTGTCGCATTACCTCGACCAGGGCGCGTCCAAGTAATGGATTATGCCAGTTTACATACTGGTCTACAAAGAAGAGTACCTTGCGGCCCGTTGCGCGATTAAGACGATTTAGTTTTTCGCGTGCCGCCCATCTTAGGAACGTTTTTCGCGTGACCCGGGGCAACTTACGACCTTGCGCGACTCCTAGTATTTTCTCCATGACCCAGCGAGAAAACGAATTGCTTAGCAAGAGATTGCACATTTCCGGGGAACGACTGCCGAATGAAGCCAAAAGGTCTAGCCGATTTAGCCATCGTTCGGAAATTGCCAACCCTTGTCCGGCGATGTGTTGCGCTTTGATTTCCTGAACCAGCTTGGGAATGTTCACCGACGCCGGGCACTCCATTCGGCACTGATGACAATTAAAGCATAAGTCCGCGACCGCTTTCATTTCGCTGCTTTCCAGCAGGGCCGGATCCAGTCGACCGGTTAGCATCCCACGTAGCAGATTTGCTTTTGCGCGCGGCGAAGCTTCTTCACCTTTGTGTACCCGAAACATCGGACACATTCGCTCGGCGGAGGCGCTACTGCGGCAGCGACCACAACCGTTGCATGAACGGGCCGAATAAGTGATCGGTTCATTGCCTGACCAATCTAAGATAACGGGCAAACTGACTGTGTTTGCGTCATCTTTATGTTCTTCAACATCGATTGCCGGCAGCGAATTGTCGAAGCCCATGTTCTGCAGTTCACCCGTCGCAAGTCGATCGGCGGCTTGCGGCCCGAGCAGTGCGGTGGCTGCGTCGAATGCTGTCCCCACTGGAATAACACTTCCAGCAACTGTAATGCTCGTCGGCGAGCTTTGGTACTTTGGAACCGGCCGCAGGTTTTCGTTGACTTTGGGTGGCTCGTCGCTCATGAACTTACCAGGATTCAATATGTCAGCAGGATCAAAGATCTGCTTGATCTGCTTGCACAGTTCTAGCCGAGGCCCAAGTTGTCGCGCCGCCATGTCTGCTCGACTTAGTCCCAAGGCGTGTTCACCTGAAATGCAACCGCCGTAAGCCATCACTTTCGAGTAGATCGCTTCGCTCAGCCTCGCCAGCCGCTCTTGGTCTCGCGGATTACCTAAGTCTAAAAATGGTCGTATATCAAGCTGTCCGTGTGCTGCATGTGCGAACAAGGTCGCTGTCACTCGCTCGGCCTTCAATACGTTTTGAATCTCGAGCAAGAAATCAGGCAATCGCTTGGGCGGAATTGAAATGTCTTCAATAAACGGCAGCGGACGTTGACTCCCCTTCAATCGATACAGCCGGGGAATCACGCGTCGGGACAGACGCCACAGCACCGAACGTTCTTGATCATCCGTGGTGATTCTATAGGACATCACCGGCTTTCCGCGGCGTTGCAATCGCTGCAGCATTGCGGTCAGTCGTCCGCGGAGGGTAGCGGCGTCATCGCCATGCATCTCGATGAGCAACATCGCTTCTGCTCCGCGTGGACCAATCGTTGCATAAGTCGACTCCGTCTCGCGGGCGATTTCAAGTAAGCGGCGGTCCATCAAATCGCAAGCTGCGATCTCGTCACGCACGACGTCCAATACCGCTTTTGCAGCCATGTCCATGCGTTCAAAAAACAACAGCATCAAGCCTCGGACGGCCGGCACGGGATCCAGTTCTAAAGTTGCCTCAGTGATAATGGCCAGCGTACCTTCAGAACCACACATCAATCGCGCGAGGTTCACATGTTCTCCGTCAAGCGTCTTTTCAACTCGATAGCCACAACCTCGCGCAACTTCTGACCAAGGTGGACGAAGCAGCAATGCCGAATTGCGTTGTAACAACGTTCCGATGGCGCTCGCCAACAGCTCAGTTGTGGTCTCAGGCGGACGATCGAGTGCCCATCGCTCGCGGCCCAATTCAACTACTTCACCAGAGGCCAACACAGCTTGCAGCGATTGCACACGTTGGCCAGCGGAACCGTACTTTGGAAAGTGGCTGCCAGCGGCATCGATCGACAACATACTCCCGATCGACGACACACTACGCGTCGCCGGATCGGGTCCGAATAGCAACTTCCTTTGGCCGAGCGCTCGATTCAAGTCAGCTTGAACTACACCGCACTGGACGCGGATTGTGTTGCCGATGGGTGGATTAACACGTCGCATGAACCGAGAGAAGTCCATGACTAAGCCACGTCCTAGGGCTTGGCCAGCCAGACCACTGCCACCACCGCGTGGAAAGACTTTGATGTTATTTTGCGTCGCATAGCGCATAACATGTGCGACTTCGGCGGTCGACTTGGGACGCACCACACCCAAAGGGCAGATTTCGTAAATACTCGCGTCGCTGGCATAGATCTGCAAATGAATCGGATCGCACAAGACATCGCCTTGAATAAGGCCACGCAGGTCAGCTTGTATGCGTGCTTGTTCTGGGTCCATGAATCATCTTTTAAAAAGTAGTCGCATACCATTTGCCGTTATGCGATTCAGCTCAACTGTCCTAAGTCAGACAACATCTCGCTCATTTCGGCAGCCGCATGTAAGTCTCCTTGTTCTCTTGCAACTTCAATGCCGTCGCGAAGAAAGCTCCTCGACTCTTCGACGCGATTTAGGTCCGCCATGATCTGTGCACAACGGAAAAAAGCAGGAACATAGGGAGGGGTTTCAACGCACAGTTGCTGAAGCAGTACGACAGCCGGTTCACATTCGTCTTCATTCACCATTTCTAACGCCAAGCTGTATCGCAAGAAAATATCGCGGGGTTCGTCGAGCAGCATCGATTCGATTTTCTGACGACGAGTCAGTTCGGGTTTGATCACTTTGGCACCTTATTTTCCTGTTAACAGTCCTCGCGAGACTTAAATTGTGCGGCGGCGGAAAAAACAACGCTACACGGCCTAGGTTTTGGGCTCGGTAGTATGTCTCAGGTGCACCCCCCTCAAAAACCTAATTTGAACAAAGGAGCGGTGCTTCAACACAATTTAACTTTGATATTAGCCGCCGTGCACTAGCACCCGGTTCCCACGGCAAACACCGGAAGCTAGCGAAAGCGTACTGGCTGATCTGGTCAACCCTAAAGTTAAATTGTGTTGAAGCACTAGCCGTTCGGTCAAAAAGCCACGTTTACCATTATGATCCCGCCCTGAGTTCTTTCACACAAGCCACCGCCCATTCCGAGAATAATGCCCCATAAGTCCCCACATCGAGGCAATTAAGACTGAATCAGCTCAGATTTCAGGCGACCCATTTCAAAATCGGGACCATATCGACTAAAACTTAGTTAGCAAAGGGCCGTTTTCAAGGTGATTCGCCGTTCGTGCCCCTACCAATTTTGATCGACAAATTGTGAACAGGAGAATTTCACGTGCGTCACTTCAATAACTTTCGAGTTTATTGCCTTCCGGCCTTCCTTCTCGCCTTTGCCCTAATCGGCTTGTGGGGACGAACCGCTCACTCCGCCGACGATTTGGGGATCGGCTCAGATGCCCCAGCCCTCAATATCGAACATTGGGTGCAAAACGGAAACGGGAAGTACAAGCCCGTCTCCAACTTTGCCAAAGACAAAGTCTATGTTATCGAGTTCTGGGCCACTTGGTGTGGACCTTGTATCCAAAGCATGCCCCATTTAGCCCAATTGCAGACCGAGTATGCCGACAAAGGCGTGCAATTAATCAGCATCAGTGACGAAGATCTCGAAACGGTCGAGAAGTTCCTCGATCGACCTGTTCGTGCCCCGAAAAAAGCCAAGGAGGATGACAAAGACGCCAAGCCACAAACTTATCGGGAATTGACCAGCGTCTATTGCTTGACCACCGACCCGGACCAATCTTCAAACAAAGACTACATGGAAGCCGCCGCGCAGCAAGGTATCCCAACTGCCTTCATCGTCGGAAAGGATAGCAAGATCGAATGGATCGGTCACCCAATGGAAATGGATGGACCACTCTCCAAAGTCGTCGATGGCACCTGGGATCGTGCGGCATTCCAAGCCGAGATGAAGGCCAAGCAAGAGGCTGAGCGGATGATGCAAGAAGTTCAAGAACTCGCACAGGCCGGCAAATTCGATCAAGCGGTAAGTAAGATCGATGGAGCACTTGCAAAAGCCGCTGATCCCCAGCAATCTTTCCAGTTGCGAATGATCAAGATGCAGCTACTACTCGCTGGCAAGAAAAATGATGCAGCTGCGAAGCTCAGCGAGTCCATCTTCACCGAACTGGCGGGCAAGCCCGAAATGGTTAACGGATTCGCTTGGAGTCTGTTCGAAATGGCTGACCAAGGCGGGCCAAGTGCAGATGAAGTCCTTAAGCAGGCTGTTGCCGCATGCGAAAAAGAAGTTGCCAATGCTCCCAAAGAAATAAAAGCCAGCCTTTGGGACACCACAGCCCACATTCTTAACATGCAAGGTGATAAGGCTAAAGCACTCAAGCTCGAAGAAGCTGCTGTCGAAATCGCGGAAGGGCAAGACCTTGAGTTCATGAAGCAATTCCTCGCTGAACTCAAAAAGCCTACCTAACAATCAATTGAAAAAACGAGGCCCGAGAGTCCGCCCCCCAGGGTGGACTCTCAGGCTCTCGCCTTAGTTGTGGTTAGCAACGTTGATTCGCCGCTACACGTTGTTTGGGACTTAGCGAACTACCTTGCCGTTACTGATCGGTGTCGCTATCCGACTTGCTGACTCAAGGTACTGAGTCGTTTCTTCTTGAACCAAACGCAGATCCGATTCGTCCGAACGCACCTCAGCTCGGAAACGATGCGTCCCTGCCGCCCCAGCTTTCGCTTGAACTCGCAAGACCTTCGTCTCGCCAGCTTCAATGCGTGCTAGCGGTTCAAATATCACTTGACCGGTGACAATCCGATGCAATCCACCGTCAGCGTGCGTAGGTTCGATTCCGTCGGAGAACTGAGCCACCGACCGTACGTTTGTCGCTGCCCGTGAACCGCGATTTGTGATGCTCATTTCGTAGGTTACCGTTCCACCAACCGGAGCTGGAGCAATCGGATCGTTAACGACCAGTTTTAAGTCGGCAATGGCTTCGACCAATGTGGTAATGTTGGCAAGCGATGGTTGCGAATGGACAGTTGTCGTGGTCAACCCTAACCTGTGTTCACCGGCTGTCCACAGATTCAATTCGACTGGGAAGTCGAGCGTTTGACCAACTTTGACACTTGGGATTTCCCATGTCAACATGTTGTTCACCATGGTCGCGCCGCTGGGCTTGCTCAGTACTTCGGCACCTTCAGGAATCGCCAACTCTGCACGTACGGTACGCGAATCAAGGTCGCCTGTATTTTGAACGCTTACTTGGTAGCTAGAAGACGCGCCATGGTACACACGGTCTGAACCAGCGATCGCTGCAGTTACCAAAGCTCGCTTGACTAGCACATTGATGCTCGCTGCGCTGTGCAGGTCGGATGCGTCCGCTTCGGCGTTAATACTGATCGATCCCTTTTCGTTGAATGTTAATTCGACGTCGATGGACTGTTGTTCGCCGGGAAGGATCTCTGCAATTTGCGTTTCGCTCGCTCCGAAAGAGGCTGCCCCAAGCTTGACGTTGACGTTCTTGGCGACTGCGCTTCCAGGGTTGCGGACGTGCAGTCGATACATGTTGGCGACGCCATACTCGGCTTCCGAAGGTCCCTCAAGTGCCAGTTCCAATCGGGCCTGACGAACTTCGATTTGGGCTTCACCATTTTTCGGTACCAGCGTCCATTCCATCGCAACCGCAAAGTTTCGAGCTGACTTCGCAGTCAATTGCAACGGTGCCGACGCGTTTTGATAAGCGTCCAGGTCTTCGAATGACCATGTGAACAGTGTCGCACCATCGGGTGTTCGCTCAAGTTGCAATTCACCATGCGATGGCTTGCCTTGATTAACTGTAACACCGTTTGGAATCTCCAATCGCAGGATCACACCATCCAGTGGAATATCATCCACGTTACGAACCAGTACTTGATAGTCCGCTGGCGTTCCAACCGGCATATCACCCGGGCCTTTTAACAGCACTTGCAATCGCGGTGTTTCCATTGCCATGTGTTCATCAGCGCTGGCCACGCCCGACTTAGGAGATCCGGAATTTGTACGGATCGGATTCGTCGCTCGCGGTGCAATCGAAGTCGATTCGTTGGTCAACTCGGGGCGAATTCCATTCGACGACGGAGTTGTCGCTGCAGGCAGGTTCGGCGCATTGGGTAGCAATGCCGGATAGCTCGTACCACCTAAAGTCGGTAGGCCGCTTGCACTGGGTAGACCCGTAACACTGGGTAGGCCAGTTGGTAGTAGCGGCAATAGGGCAGGGGAGATCGCATCAGTCGATTTTGACTCGCTACCCCTCGGCTCGTCGGCTTTCAGTCCAGCCCCTTTTGACTCTGTAGCCTTTGGCAATGCAGGCGACAGCGGCATAGAGTTATTCAAACTTGCCGGGGGTGTCGGGAATTGGGGCAATTTAGGGGTACTTGGAGCCGTGTTTTTCGAGTTCGTTGCGCCGGGAGCGGCAAACGAAGGCACTTGCAACGATGGGTAATCCGTCGGCTTCGGTGCCGGATCCGCTAACTTCGAACCGGCTGAATCCGATTGTTCAAGCGAAAACGTACTTCCCATCGGCTTCAATCCAATGGGGGACGTCAATGACTTAGGTGCAATCGGTTGTTCTTGCGGTTTGTCCGCTGGCTTGGTGGCCGATTTGGTGGAAGCCTGTGATCCCGTCGGCAACGGCTTGCGAGAAACCTTGGGGGCTTGGCTCATGCTCTCAACGGCTTGCACCTTCGGCGAATCACTGAAAACCTTGGAGTCAGGATCCTGAGTCGCCGCAACGTCTTTCGACTTCGAAGGATCGTATTTCGATTTCGCTGAATATCCTTCGCCGTTTGAATCCAACTTGTCGTTAAGCTGAAAACGGGCTTCATTTGCCAGCTTGGCGTTCGTGACTGGAATCCCCAACTCAGCCGATCTGTTCGACTTCGTAGTAGCCTCTTTTGAAACGACGGGAGCCCCTGAACTCGAATAGACTTCGCTGGTTGTGCGCGACTTATTGTTCAAATTGGCGTTGGGAGGAACCTGTGTTTTGAATTGTGCAGCGGAACGTGTTCCGGGCTGTCGGGTCGCGGGCTGTTGGGGCGCCGGTTGTTGGGGCGCTGGTTGTTGGGTCGACTGCTGGTTCGTTCGCAAGTTCGCATTTCGCGACTCCGTGGGGGTGCTCCCACGCGATTTTTCATTCGCAGGTCGCGGCTTTGGAATCGCTGGCGCACCATCTGATAGGTGGTTTTCTGCCGTACGACGTTGTGGCGCTTCATCGGTCTTAGACGACGAATCGTCTGTCAGCGACCTGAGTTGTTGTACCAATCCGCCACGAAACAATCGCGGAGGCTCTTTTTCTTGTGCTTGCAAACAAGTCGCAGATGCACAAAATACACTTGCTGCGATTGATAGCTTTGAAACATGCGAGCCGATGCAAAGCTGCTGACGGGCGAATTGCATCGCCAATAGCAACGCATTTGCACTCGATTTTCGTCGGCCAGTTGTCATTTCCAGCAACTCCTACAAAGGTCTCAAGACACTCTCATTTTTCCTATCGACTTTTTCGGTTGTAAGGGTTGAGCTAAACTTGGCGAAGTTGACGATTGAGCGCCAGAAACGCGCTTGGTTATGCTTGCATTTTCTTTTTCGACTTCCTCTAGAACGAGTTCCAATGTTTAAGACAACTTTTCAACCACAACTCATTGCGCCTTCAGCCTGGATCGCTCCCAACGCAATTATCATCGGCGATGTTGAACTGGCTGAAAGCTGTAGCGTCTGGTTTGGAGCGGTCATTCGTGGCGACACGGAATGGATTCGCATCGGCAAGCGGTCAAACGTCCAAGACTTGGTATGCATTCACGCCGATCAAAACGTTCCGTGCACGATTGGTGAAGACACATCTATTGGCCACTCTGCAGTTGTTCATGGTGCCACTGTCGGCAACAATGTGCTCATCGGCATCCGCTCGGTAGTCCTTAATGGAGCCGTTATTGGCGACAGTTCACTGATCGCCGCCGGAGCCGTAATTTTAGAAGGTCAGCAGATTCCCGCCCGTTCGCTGGTCGCCGGCGTACCCGGTCGCATTATCCGCGAGCTCACGGACTCCGACATCGCCCGCATTCATCATGCCTCGCAACACTATGTTCAAGCCGCAACCGCATTCCGCAGCTAACACCAGCAGCGTCAGTGGGAGAACGAGGCTCCGGCCGAGCAAGTCTCCTCAGTCCGATCGACTAAACTGTACCTGCCGCCTTGCATCGGTTGGTCGAAACTGCTCACGGTCACGAGTCCACGGTCACGAGTACAGTTACGTCTCATTGTTGCGTCAAGACACGCTCGGCAGGAGCCTCGTTCTCCCGTGTACAGTGATGAACACCCTGAAAAGAGCGCTTCATGGCGGATGCTGCCAGCATCCGCGCTGATGCTTGCAGCGCCAGCCACGTATTGCTCCGTCAATATCACGTTACTTAATGGGCACAATAGCACTACTCTCGACAGCCCGTAATTTCTTGCGAAGTGCCACCTGTGACGATTCAAGTGGCTGATGTCCACTGGATCGAAAATTGGCGAGCGCAGCGGTTGACCAACACGTCGCCATCATCGATATGAACTGATCTTTACCATGTGGATCGCCGTTGTCGAAATACACTTGCACAGGTTTTGCTCGAGTGGCCACATGCCATGAACCGTCGGGTTCCTGCGACTGCAACAAGTAGCGAATGCCGCTCTGAAATGACTGACGTTCATGAATCTTGTTTGAACCATCAAGTTGGGCAAGCATTACTAGAGCCTGACCGGTTGCATAAGGATCGCTGTTCATTTCAGGCGTCTGCGACCACCCGCCGTCTGGGCGCTGCCGCTGCCAAAGTTCTTCAGTCTGCACTGCCAATCGTTTCTTTAGGTCATCGGATGCAGTCACTGGCTCATCGACTAACATATTTTCAAGCCAAACTGCGCCGATCAATTCTTCGTGGCTTCCGTCAAGTGAGTGTCGATCCGCGAACGCAGCCGACTTTTTTAGAGCCTCTTCAGTTCGCGATTTTTGCAAATTGCCAAATCCAAACGCACGCAATCCGTAAACAGCTATGGCTGTAGTCATCGTTCTGGATGAAGCGGCCGGTGGTCGATGCGATTGAAACTCCCAGGCACCATCGTCAGATTGCGTTTTGAGTAGATATTCAACCATGGCTTCGATGGTTTCATTTCGCGGCGCGACTCCGAGGTCGAGAGTCCACAATCCGTATGCCGCGGTCAGAGCCCGACCTCCGACTCCACTCCCTTCTCGCATCAAAGCTGTTTTCGGCTGGAACGATTCTTCGGTGAACTTGAGTATCGATCTCGTAGCTTCGGCACTTAAGAAGTCGCTCGAAATTGCATCCGCTTGCGTCCGGCCATCCAGTGAAAACGCCAGCAGCGGCAAGGCCTGGTGATGGCACGAAAAGCAATCTCGATGCTCGGGATAGTTTTTCACACCTTTACGTATCACTTCATATCCGTGTTCCATCGCAGTCGCAGTTTCGCGGTCGGACACCAGCGGCTCGACCACCTGGGGTGCGGCACAGCCAAATTTGCCCAATACACCGCAGGTGACAACAAGAGCGATTGTCCAAAGTGTATTCGCAGGCATTGTCGCCTCACTATACTGAAGGGTTTAGAATTGTCCTGTCCTGATTGTACCAAACAACGTCAATTCCGCTGCCTAAAACACCTTCTAAATTGCTGAGGAACATTTCTGTGGTCAAATCGATTACGCGCCGCCACTTCTCCGCCTCCGTCGCATCCATTGCAACGGTCGGAGTTTCTTCGCGAGTTCTAGCTGACAACTGGCCGAGCTGGCGAGGTCCAAATCGTGACGGAAAGTGTTCCAGCAAACTGCCCGAGAAAATCTCGCAGCTTCAACCCGTTTGGAACGTGAAACTTGGCGACAGCTACAGTGGCCCGATCATATCCGGCAAAAATGTATTGGTCACAGAATCGCTGAATAAGAAGAATGAAACTCTAGTTGCGCTCGATCGAGCTACCGGCAATCAAGTTTGGAAGAAGGAATGGCAAGGGGCGATGAGCGTCCCGTTTTTTGCGAGCAGTAACGGGGACTGGATTCGTTCGACTCCTGCAACCGACGGCAAGCGGATCGTTGTCGGCGGTATGCGCGATGTGGTTGCTTGCTTTGATGCGGAGACCGGTAATGAACAATGGCGCGTCGACTTCAACAAAGATCTCAAAATTGATCTGCCCTCATTTGGGCTCGTGTGCTCTCCTTTAATCGATGGAGAATTCGTATACGTTCAAGCTGGTGGTGGCATTCGTCAGATTCGCTTGGCCGACGGACAACTCGGTTGGCTGGCGATGAAGGAGTCCGGAGGAATGATGGGCGGAGCGTTCTCATCACCCGTGATCGCTGAACTGAACGGAACTCGTCAATTGGTTGCTGCTACGCGGGATGCTATGGTGGGAATCGAGTTGACCAGCGGCAAGGAACTTTGGCAAAGACCGATCCAAACTTTTCGCGGCATGAACATTTTGACGCCAACGATCTTCGGCCAGCAGATTTTCACGAGCAGCTACGGCGGCAAGTCGCAAGCTATCAGCGTCAAAGCGGAGTCCGCCACCGGTTGGTCAACTGATCTCGCTTGGGAGGGCAAGTCAGAAGCTTATATGTCGTCGCCAATCGTCGTTGGCGACTATGCCTATCTGCATTTGAAGAACCAACGCGTGTGTTGCATCGATCTCAAAGATGGGAGCGAAAAGTGGCGGACGCAACCGTACGGAAAATATTGGAGCATGGTCACCGATTGTGTGCGCATTTTAGCGCTGGATGAAAGCGGCAAACTCTACTTACTGGCTGCCAATCCTGAGAAATTTGATTTGCTGGATCAATTGCAAGTTTCCGACGAACCCTGCTGGGCTCATTTGGCAGTCGTCGACGACGAGATGTTTGTTCGCTTCCAACATGGACTGAAAATGTACAAGTTAGCTTGACTCAAGTGACTTCATGCAGGCCTTAGGCTATAAATCCATTTGACATTTCTAAATCGCTGTTTTGCGATCCCCCAAAGTCGTATACAAACGTGATCGCGCTTCTTCACCCTGGCTTCAGCTTCACTGGCTATAATTCGGACCGATTACGTTTCGCCCCCCGAATTAGGAAGCTAGGACCATGTTACTACCCAAATCCATCCTCGTGCTTTTCGGGAG
>JANNNN010000787.1:0-13372 GCA_031398555.1 Planctomycetia bacterium
GGCATTCAGCCGCTCGGCAGTCGTCGACTCTGATGGACGTGCTCATTGGCTGCCCCTCGTTACACAAGATATCGCTGTCACACATTCGATTGCCTACTACGGTGGTCGGGTGCTGAATGTCGCCGAATCGCACTTTGAAGACAGCCTAAACCACAATAGGTATGCGATCGATCATCTCGATAAAATCTTAAATGAAACAATGGCTGCGTTGGGGCTGGGGGCACAGGGTTGGGTAGGAGTCGATTTACTTTACAGCGAAGAAGTGGATGATTGGGTGGTGATCGAAGTCAATCCTCGACTGACCACTTCGTTCACTGGACTAAGCATGTCTTATGGCCCTGGCTTGATGGAGCAGATGCTGCGAGCTGGGCAGGGGCTGGAGGTGGCGATCGAGCCAAACTGGAAACCGCTCGCTTTTGACGCCGCCGGTAGTACGTTATCCTTACCATTAGTACCTGATCGTCCGCTCTAGCTTCGAGGTTTTAACGCCCCAAACTCCCGACCTAGACTGCACAGTATTCCCGCGGCAAATGAACGCAAGCAACGAATCGCTGTGCAGCTCGTACTTCAGCGGAGAATGGAACCCCCTATCTACGCTACTTCTGCGGAGAGGCTGACACTTTTCGGAGTGGTGAGTGTCGCCTTTCGCTCCTCCGCGAAAGTAGCGAGGGCCGCGACCCAAGTTCGCGCGAACTGTCTTCTCTGCTTCTCGCTGCTTATGCGGAGCAAAAGGCGACACTAGCTAACGCGATTCAAGGCATATTTGGCCAGTCGTTCATTTTTGTGATGAATATGAGGGTCATAGTGCTTTGCTATTTTGACCAATGAAAAACCGTTCTTCTCAAGTATTCGTCGCGATGCGTGATTGAATTCTAGCGCAACCGCTTCTACGCGTTTGAGTGCAATGTCGCGAAAGCCGAATTCGAGCGTTGTGCTGGCGGCGATGGAGGCATAACCCTTTCCCCAATGAGGCTTGCCTAGCCAAAAACCAAATTCGTTCGATACGCCCTCACGAATTTCATGCAGACCACAGATCCCTACAAATTGCTTTTCGACTTCGATCGCAAATACGAACGCTTTGCCTTGTTTCCGTTCGAGGATTTGCATTTCGATGAAATTCGCAGCGCCGTCTTCCGGATAAGGGTGCGGTAAACGCGTCCATTCTGCGACATCGAAATCGGATGCGAATTTCTGCACAGCGGGCGCGTGCCGATGCTCGATCAAGCAGATTTCAACTGAGGGACTGGTCATACTATGTATCTTCGACTGGTTCTTTCGGTTTCTAACGAAACCAACTACAAGAATTTCTACTTAGGCGATTGCCTGTAAAACTTCATGAGCAGCGGCGATGGTCTCGTCGATCATTTCGGGTGTGTGAGTGCGAGAAAAGAACAGCGCTTCGAACTGACTACATGGCATGTAGACTCCGCGATCGACTAAGCCCCAGAAGTACGCTGCAAACAGCTGACGGTCACAGGTCGAGGCTTCATGCCAGCCATAGACTGGTTGCGAGCAGAAGAACAGCGTCATCATACTGCCGACACGTTGCATTTGAGTTGTTATGCCCGCCGACTGCGCGGCTTGTGTGAGTCCAGCGGCCAAGCGTGCGCCTTGTTGCTCAAGATATTCATAGGGCGATTCATCGCGCAGCAATCGAAGCGTTGTGGCTCCAGCGGCTGTCGCCAGCGGATTGCCACTGAGCGTGCCAGCTTGAAATACTTTGCCAGCAGGCAGCACTTGGTCCATCAAATCAGCTCGACCACCGTAAGCGCCTAGTGGCAAACCACCGCCGACGATCTTACCCAACGTTGTTAAGTCGGGCTTGATCCCGTACAGGTGCTGAGCACCACCGAATGCAACACGAAAGCCCGTCATCACTTCGTCAAAGATCAACACCGCTCCATGTTCGGTGCATAGGCGACGGGCAACTTCCAAGAAACCAGGACGCGGCGGTACGCAGCCCATGTTGCCAACGACAGGTTCTAGAATCACGCAAGCCAATTGCGAACCGAATTCATCGAAAGCTTTTTCCAATTGCTGGACATCATTGTATTCAAGTACTATCGTGTCGCGAGATGTGCCCTCGGTAACTCCGGGAGAATCTGGGACACCCAGCGTTGCGGCGGCGCTACCCGCGGACACCAGCAAACTGTCGACGTGACCGTGATAGTTACCTGCGAATTTGATGACTTTGTCGCGACCTGTTGCGCCGCGAGCCAATCGAATGGCGCTCATCGTGGCTTCCGTACCGCTGTTCACTAAACGCACGCGCTCAATTGAAGGTACCGCTTCCATGATTAACTCGGCGAGCACTGATTCTGCTTCCGTCGGGGCACCAAAGCTGGTGCCACGCGAAGCGGCCTTACTGATCGCATCGATAACTTGCGGATGGGCGTGACCAAGTATCATGGGGCCCCACGAACCGATGTAATCCAAGTAGCTATGACCATCAATGTCATACAGGTGCGGACCCCTAGCCCGATCTATGAACAGCGGATGACCGCCAACGCCACCAAAGGCCCTCGCGGGACTGTTCACGCCACCGGGCATCAAGCCTCGTGCCCGTTTAAAAGCTGCTTCGGAACGGGGGCGTGCGATGCAACTGTGGATGCTTTGGGTTTCGATGGACACTCGGAGTTCTCCGGTAAGTTTTTTCATGGTCACATCTGGCAAATGCGACCCACGGGCAGATGCGACCTGCGGTGAGTCACTCTTGCCGGGTGTGACCTTGCTCTTGTATCTCTGTTGTTGACTTACTAACCCGCTATTTCGCGTCAGACTTCACTGAGTCATTGGCAACAGGCAGCATAAACGGCACTCCTAAATCATCGCGATTTGCTTTGAAACCGCTACCGTCGACATCTAAAAAAATCGGATTCGCAACGGCTGCGGGTGGAAGTTTCCCTTGATCCGGCCCCATCACTGCCCCAAGTGTCAGACCTTCGCCGATCGTGGCGACAATTAAATGCGTATCGACATCGAACTTGGGCAAGTCGATTTCGGTCTCAAAACGCACATTCCGGTCGCCGAACTTGTCCGCGTGCGTTTTGCGAGTGAAATTCAACTCCGGCAGCGGCTGGCCATTGGCAAAAACTTGAACGCGATTGATATCGAACCAGTTCGGACACTGGACACAAATCCACAACTTAGCAGTTTGACCTTCCATCAGCACATCTTCGCCGCATGTATAGTACTCCGCTTTGCCCTCGCGTTGAAGTCGAACTTGAGTTTCTAAAAATGGCCCGTTGGTCATGACGATGTGTCCATGTTCAGCGGCATGAATCATCTCGTCGATCTGAATCTCGGCCGGGTTATCGGTAGTACATTCCATGTAATTGCGCAGCCAACCGGAGCCGTGAAAATTGTAGTGCGCGTCGGTATTCACAACCCCGGGGATCCGATAGCCCAGGTTTAAGAGCTGAAGCCAATGAAATATCGGATTCAATTGACTATCCTTCGGAGCTCCACCAGCTTTGGGGAAATTGAAAATACCCGCAGGTGGATGGACTTCGATCACGTCCATCCACCCGAGCATCCCGCGAAAACCGCCATCTGCTTTGCCATCCAAATCTCGGTCACCGAGAATCTGTGGAATGTTGGGATGATTGGTTTGGACAACCTTGGAACTGCCCGAATCCCACAAGGCTAGACGCTCGATCTGCTTTACCGGATCAGCATCGGTGACGGGTCCACCCCCATCCTGATGATGTTCATGTCGATGCAGCGGAAACGCATTCTGATGATTTATCGGCAGCGGCGAACCGGTCAGCTCCATCCCGGTGCAGGTCGCCATCGCACCCGTCGCTTTGAGCAACTTGAGATCGTCTTCATAGGTGTCGATCCGATTGTGCTCGGTGCAGGGAGCAAATTCGATATGTTCGGCTAGCAAGTTCAGAACGCGACCGGTTTGGTGCGAGACGTTATCGCCTGATGGGCTACTGTGACTGTGAAAGTCGGAGCTGATCCAGCCCTGCGTGATAACCGATCTCTTAAGCAAGGACTTCAGTTGAAAAAGTGCCCCTGGTCGTACTTCAATGTCCTGCGTATCAGCGTCGAATTCAGGCCCGTGGCTGATTATGGCCTGATACTTCCCCGGTGCAAGTGGTTGTTCGAACTTACCGTTGGCGCAGTATACAACATTTTTGATCGCCGAGATCGCCGAGTCGGGCCCGAAATCAGGCAGAGGAGTTCCTTCAGCCGGAATAAACTGTACTTTCGCCGGAATCGGTTTTCCTTCGCCGTCAACGATTAAAGCTTGCACACGACTAGCAATCGGCAAACTGAGTGTTTCCGTTAGTGGTTTGTCGGCAAGTTCAAATTCTTGTTCTCGAGGTCCGCGACCAAGCGAATTGATTTTCGCCACGTATTTTCCCGGTAACAAATCGGCTCGCACGAACCCAGTTGAATCCGAGTCGATCGTGCCGAGCAATTTATCTTCGGCAAACAATTCCACTTGGGCATGTTCAATTGAGCCTTGAGGTGATTGCAACTTGATGTGGAGTGGCAGTGTTGATTTATTAGACGCAATGCCGCTTGCCCAACCGCGTACACCAGGCAGACCCTGCGAGCAGTAAACTTTTCCACCCCATGATAGTTTCTCGCCGCTGGCAATTTCTTTATCTGTTGCGGCCAGCGACTTTAAGAGCAGTGTTCGCTTGTCAGTGCCGCGTTCAAACACTCCTTCATTGGGAATGAATCCGTAGCATTGGCCAAAGTACTCGTCTTGGGCGTAGAACAGTCGCGTATCTTCATCGTTGCCGAACTTGAAGATTGTTCCATCACAACGAAGTGAATCCTGCGCCACGATTTTCTGAGGCGAGTTGGCCTTGTTGGTAACCTCGATATGATACTCAAGCCACGACTGTCCGTCGCGCAACGTGTAAGTAACTCGCGCCTCGGTCTGGTTTTCTGTAATCGGTTTGCCAACTAGGCTGAGCTGAATCGATTTGCCTTTGATCAGTTTTGTAGTTGCCAGTTCGATCGGCTTGTCGTCCACAATGACCTTGAGCGCATTAGTTGCGTCAAAGACGTAACGTCCTCCAGCCGGGTAGAAACATCCGAGCTGATCGTTGGCGTAATTGCGACGCGTCATATCGATGACCATGCCGGCCACACCGCGGACCGTCATGTTGGCGTTGCGGCCCGGTACAGGCTCGGCGATCACCACTACGATCAGATCGTTTCGAAGGATCCAGTCGCCATAAATTGCATCGGTCTCCTTGCCCGCAGGAACCAAAGAGGCATAGTTGTCCTCGGTTAGTTGCTGAAGGTCGGCTGCAGATAAGTTGCTCGTTAACGCAGTCAAGCCGACCATTATTGCTGCCTGAAAATATCGCAAAGCGGAAGATGGGTAGCGCATGAGTGAGCTCTTGGTAGGTGGGAACTGCGGGTAGGAATGGATTGGCGGAAAATGGTTGCTTCCATTCTAACAAACACTGCTTGGCTGGAACCGGCACGCCAAGATGTGGTTTTGAAGAAGATTTTCACTCGTTCTGTGGCTCTACCTGAGAACGCACTCTCCTTTAGACTCCGCTTCGATTCGCAAAGCATAAAACACACCGAATGGGAACAGCAGGCCGATCCTGCGATTCAGTGGGTTACGTGCAAATCAGCGGGGAGTGACGATTTTTTGCTTCTTTTCGTCAAACGGACCATACTAGACGTCCTCTAGCCGAGCGACTCCAATATCACTCGCTCTTTCCCACCTAACAATCCTTATTCAGTGTCTCACTTATGTGCCAACGATTCTCCTGCGACCGCTTTGCAGTGCTGGCGTTTATTTTCGCCGCATCGATTCTACCTAGCAAGGCTGCATCTTTATCTACGCTCGCCTCACCGGCTGATGACGTCTACGACACTCCCGAAGCGGCTGCGGCCGACAAGGATTTCGCAATCCAGGGCGAATACACTGCTCCAAAGCTGGGTATGCAAGTCATCGCGATGGGCAATGGTGAATTTGATATTGTGCTTTTCCAAGGTGGATTACCCGGCGCTGGATGGGACAAGACTCCTCCGCAAAAAACGGATGGTGACGCCAGTACAGTTCAAGACCTTGTAAAGAGTCGTGGACTGTCACGCACTGTTCGCAAGAGTCCAACACTTGGCGACAAAGCCCCTGCAACAGCGATTGTGCTCTTCGATGGTAGTCAAGCGTCCCTTGAAGAGCACTGGCAAGCGGGTTCAAAACGAACGGGCGATGGATTGCTTGTTCAAGGAACTGCTTCGATTGACAAATTCAAAGATTATACGTTGCACATCGAGTTCCGCACGCCGTTTCAACCAAAGGCTCGTGGGCAAGGGCGTGGCAATAGCGGTGTGTACCATCAAGGCCGCTACGAAACTCAAGTGCTCGATTCGTTCGGCTTAGAAGGCAAGAATAACGAGACCGGTGGAATTTACACCGTGCGTGATCCCGATCTCAACATGTGCTTTCCACCTTTAACATGGCAAACATACGACGTCGAGTTTACGGCGGCAAGATTCGGCGCCGACGGCAAGAAGACCACCGATGCAAAAATGACCGTTCGTTTAAATGGTGAAATTGTTCAGCGTGATGTGAAAGTCCCTAACATAACTACAGCTGCGCCCAATAAGGAGTCGGCTGAACCGGGGCCTATCTATTTGCAAGATCACGGCAATCCGGTTCGCTATCGCAATATTTGGATCGTGCCCCGCGACGCAGACAAGGATGCGCGTCGGCCCCGCGTTCCCGCCTTCGAACGATTCTATGCTGCACAAACGGCTGCACCAAAGTCATCCCAAATCGGTGGACGCATGTTGATCTCGCAACTTGGATGCACCGCTTGCCACGCGACGGATGATGCGACACTGGTTAACCGGACGGCTCCGCTGCTGGGGCAAGTCGCTGGGCGGTTGCGGCCGGATCATTTGCTGAAGTTCATTGGCTCGCCACATGAAGCCAAAACCGGAACCGTAATGCCCGACTTGTTCCATGGAGTTAAGGCTGATGAAAAGACACGGCAAACTGAAGCCATCGCTAGTTACTTATTGTCGACGGGCCGCTTGATGGATCGCTCGGGTGATACGGCGGCAGCAAAGCGCGGTGAAGAAGCGTTTCACACAATCGGCTGCGCTGCTTGCCATGCTCCACGTCGTGGCGATGCTGACTTGGACGCAACCAGCGTTCCGCTGGGCGATCTTACAGCGAAGTATTCGCTCGATTCGCTCAGCCGCTTTCTAGCCAATCCACACGTCGTGCGGCCAAGTGGTTTGATGCCGAAACTAGTTAATGATATGAGCGAAGCGCGTGACATCGCTTGCTATCTGCTTGGAACCTCGATCATCGTGCCCGGTGCGGAGCAATTTCAAGCGAACGTTTACTTCGGGTCATGGGATAAACTGCCTAATTTCGATGAGATGAAACCCGATAAAACGGGAACAACAAGCGGTTTCGATTTGAAATTGGCTGGCCGTGATAGCGATTTCGCAATGACATTCGAAGCCTATTTGCCTGTCTCGATTGCTGGCGAGTATCAGTTCTTTCTAAGCTCCGACGATGGCAGTCGACTGATAGTCAATGGCAAGCAAGTGGTTGAATACGATGGCATCCACCCGGCTGAATTGCGCAGGGGAAAGGTAAAATTGGAGGCGGGCGTGCATTCGCTCCGCGTGGAGTACTTTGAGAAGGGTGGCGAAGAAGTTCTGAGGCTGGATGTTGCCGGACCTGACGTTGGCCGAACTCCAATTGCAACGATGATCACGGCGGATCCGAATGGAACAATCAACAACGAGCTCATTCCATCGATTTTCAAAGCTAAAGCGGAATTGGTATCCGTAGGTAAAGAGCTGTTTCAATCGGTTGGGTGCGCGAACTGCCACAAAATGGAAGCCTTCGATGAATTTACGATCGTCAAGAAAGCGAAACCGCTTAGCCAACTGAAACTCGCCACAGGTTGCTTGGCCAACGAGGCACCAGTTGGTCTGCCGAAGTACGATCTTACCACCGCCCAGCGGGATAACATCGAAGCAGTCATCAAGGGTTCCTCCATACAACTCTCCGCAGCGCAGCAGCTTGAATTCCATTTAGCCAGTAACAACTGCTTAGCCTGTCACAATCGCGGCAACCTCGGCGGACCTGAAGCAACCCGAGATCCGCTGTTCTTAACTCGCATGCAAGAGATGGGGAACGAGGGTCGAGTTCCGCCTCCGTTGGCTGGTGTCGGCGACAAACTGCAACCCAAAACGATCGCTGAAGTGATCGCTGATGGCGCGAAGGAACGACCCTACATGCAAACTCGCATGCCAGCCTTCGGTGAAAAAACGGGCGAATCTATGCGTGATCTGTTTGTTACGCTAGATACCCAATCTGCTTCTCGCGATGCAAATGCGATCGAGCTCGCCTCGCATAATGATTCCATGATTTCATCTGGTCGAAAACTCGTCGGTGGCGAAGGGCTTGCATGTATCAAGTGTCATACGTTCGGGAACAAAGCGACACCTGGCATCCAAGCCATCGACATGCGGCGGATGTCGGAGCGATTGAATCCTGATTGGTTCCATCGCTATATGCTCGAGCCAACGAAGTATCGACCAGGAACACGCATGCCGCTGAGTTTCCCGGAAGGCAAGTCGACGCTCACGACAGTCTTGGACGGCGATGCTCATCAGCAGATCGACGCGATGTGGGGCTACCTTTCTCAAGGCAACAAGACGCGCGAACCAATTGGTTTAGACGCGCAGGCGATTATACTTAAGCCGACTGATCGGCCCATCATCTACCGCAACTTCATTGAAGGCCTCAGCCCTCGCGGTATCGCAGTTGGTTATCCAGAGCAATCGAATATTGCCTGGGACGCTGGTCATATGTCGCTTGCATTGATTTGGAAAAATGAATTCATCGATGCATCCAAACACTGGGTTGGACGCGGCCCTGGAAATCAAACTCCATTGGGCGACAATGTAGTTAAACTCGAATCAACGTCACCGATCGCAGTGTTGGAGACTTTCGATGCAGTATGGCCAACTAAGCCTGCTCGTGAGCGCGCCTACCATTTCAAGGGTTACAACTTGAATTCCGCCGGCCAGCCCTCGTTCCGTTATCAGTTCGCGGATGTCAGCGTCGAAGATCAACCCCTGCCAGCAACGAACCCGGCTAAGCTGAATTCGATCGGGATAAGCCGTCGGTTGAGCATTAAGATTGCCAAGCCGACGAAGGGTCTAGTGTTCCGGGCTGCAACGGGCAAGATTGCGGCGGTTGAGGGAGGCTACATGATTGACGATCAAGTGCAAATGACAATCCACGGCGCGAAATTCAAGGTGATCGAAGCGAGTGGGAAGCAAGAACTGCGAGCTGAATTGCCAGAGACAGGTGATGTAACAATAACTGAAGAACTGGATTGGTAAACGAAACGTAGCCTAGGCTTCCAGCCTGGGATGTGAAACTTCTTGCATTTGCGCATAGGAAACTGCAATTCACCCAGGCTAGAAGCCTAGGCTACGAATTTTTTATAAGGTAAGTTTTGATGAAATTTTGGTTTGTGTTTATCGCGTTGCTAGTCGCGACCACTTGCTTGACAGCAGAGCAGGGCAGGGGAGCAGATCCGATCGAGAATGACTTCTATCGAATCACAACGTTCGAGACGCCCGAGGGGGCTGTCATCGAAGCGGGCGCGTTCAATGTGATGACCAATGGCAACTTGGCGGTCGCCTCGCGACGTGGTGAAGTGTGGATGGTTAGGAATCCGCTGGCTACCAAAGTGGGCGCGGACAGTTTTTCGCGATTCGCTCATGGCCTGCACGAACCACTGGGACTCGCCGAACGCGACGGGTGGTTGTATGTGACTCAGCGTTCCGATGTTTCTCGTGCTCGGGACAACAACGGTGACGGCGTCGCAGACGATTTTGAGATCGTTGGAGACGGTTGGGAGATCAACGGCGACTATCACGAATACGCATTTGGATCGAAGTTCGACAAGGACGGCGCGATTTGGGTCGCGCTCTGTTTGACCGGCTCTTTCGGGAGCGATGTCGCTCATCGAGGAAACTGCTTGCGAGTCATGCCCGATGGAAGGACCATTCCAACCGTTTATGGACTGCGATCTCCGGGCGGTGTCGCATTCAACAACGTTGGCGATGTTTTTTACACCGACAATCAAGGACCTTGGAACGGCACTTGTGGCTTGAAGCAATTAGTGCCTGGCAAGTTCGTTGGCCATCCCGGTGGCAATAAATGGGTGGAAAAGCTATCTGGGTTTAGCGACAAGAAAACAGTGTCGCCGCAAAACGATAGCCGAATGATGATCGAAGCTGAAAAGCATCCCGATTTTATTCCAACGGCAATCATGTTCCCCTACGGTAAGATGGGACAGTCGGCCAGCGGAATTTCATGCGATACAACCGATGGCAAATTCGGTCCGTTCCCGAATCAGTTGTTCATCGGCGAACAGACGCAAAGCACGATCATGCGAGTTGATTTGGAAGTTGTCAAAGGACGTTACCAGGGCGCGTGTTTCCCATTTCGTGCAGGCTTTGCTTCAGGCGTGGTCGGTGTCGAAATGGATTCCAGTGGAGCAATGTTTGTCGGTGGCACCAATCGCGGCTGGGGCTCACGTGGTCCAAGAGAGTTCGCAGTCGAGCGATTGAATTGGACTGGAAAAATGCCTTTCGAAATTCAAACTATGCGAGTACAACCTAACGGGTTTAAACTAACATTTACAAAGCCAGTGGACCCCAAGACCGTTGCCGAGGTAGCCAGCTATTCATTGCAAACGTATACCTATATTTACCGTGAACAATACGGAAGCCCCGAAGTGGATCACACTCAGCCCAAAATCGAGTCGGTCCAAGTTGCTGCTGACGGAATGTCCGCGGAGCTGAAAATTGACGGCCTAATGATCGGGCACGTCCATGAACTAAAGGCTACTGGTGTTAGAGCTCAATCGGGTGAACCACTTTTGCATGCTGATGCTTATTACACGCTCAACTACCTTCCGTAACTGGCTAACTAAAACAGAGACTTTAGCATGCGAATTCTGAGTTCTGCATTCGCGATGTGGCTTGCTCTGGCTGGCCTCGTAAATGCGCAAACGATCCTGCCGGACGCGCTGCCCCTAACGCTCGAAGGTGACATCGCCGCTCAGTTGGTTGACGGCGTTGATCGCTTTCTGCTGCGCGAAATCGAACAGTCGATCCCAGCCCGCGCGAAACATTGGCAACGTGATTTGTCGGTAGCGGCGGCTTACGATGCGTCCGTCAAAAAGAACCGTGATCGCCTTTCGCAAATCATCGGTCTGCGAGATACGCGGATCGCGTCGGATTCGCTGGAGTTCGTAAGTTCAACGTTGATTCCCGATAAAGTGGCAGAAACACCGGCCTATCTCGTGCATGCAGTGCGTTGGCCGGTGCTAGATGGTTTGCAAGGCGAAGGACTATTGTTACAACCTGTTGCCAAACCGCTGGCTCACGTGATCGTGCTGCCTGATGCGGATCAGACGCCAGAGATGCTGTGTGGTTTGCAACCGGGCGTAGCCAGGTCGAGTCAAGTTGCGAGGCGTTTGGCAGAAGCGGGTTGCCAAGTGATTGTGCCTGTCCTGATCGATCGCACCTATGCGCCGCGCAACGCTCGTTCGAAGATGACGAACCGCGAGTACATCTATCGTAGCGCTTATGTACTGGGTCGGCACTTGATTGGCTACGAAGTGCAAAAGTCATTGGCATTAGTGGATTGGATTGAACGAACGTATGGAGCCGAGGCAAAGATCGCGATTGTGGGATACGGAGAAGGTGGGATGTTGGCCCTGTGCGCAGCCGCCGTTGATCCGCGGATCGATGCGACGTTGATTAGCGGTTGCTTCGCCCCACGTGAACAACTTTGGCAAGAGCCCATCGATCGGAACGTGTTTGGTTTGCTTGAGCAATTCGGCGGCGCGGAACTTACCACATTGGTTGCCCCTCGCAAGCTTTTCATTCAAGCCGCTCAGTGGCCGTCGGTGAATTTACCTAGCGAAGGTGGCGCACCGGCAACGCTAGCGACGCCCGCTGAAGCGGCAGTAAAGCAAGAGTTCGACCGTGCTCAGCAACTGCTCAGCAACGAAACTGGTCCAACGGAGATTGCTAAGTCGATGCAATACTTCCCGAGTCCAACTGAAGTTCAGCATTTGTTCAGCGAAGAAGCCCTGCAGCAGTTCGTCGTGTCGATTCAAGTGGTTCAGGCTGATGCAAAACTGCCTAATGGCGAACCGCCTGCGGCAACTCACCAGATCGACGCAGTAGCTAGGCAAGCTCGCCAGTTGAAACAGATGGACGAGTTTACGCAACGTTTGTTGGCGGCAAGTGATCAAGAACGCCGTCGATTCATCAATATCAACTTGCCGCAGTACGATGACAAGGATGGCAAGAATCGAGTCGATACGAGTTCTCTCGACGCATACAACAAATCGATCGAGCGCTATCGAGATTACTTCCGTGAAGAAGTGATCGGACGTTTCAACCTGCCGCTGCTCGCCGCCAATCCACGTTTCCGGAAGACGCATGATGCCGCCACTTGGACCGGCTATGAAGTGATGCTCGATGTTTTCCCCGACGTTTTTGCGTATGGAATTCTTTGCGTTCCGAAGGATTTGCCGGCCGGTGAAAAACGTCCAGTAGTCGTTTGCCAACACGGACTCGAGGGACGCCCGCAAGACATCGTAACCGGTGACAACCCGGCCTATCATGACTTTGCAAGTCGGTTGGCAGAGCGGGGTTTTATCACTTTTGCCCCGCAAAATCTATACATTGGCCACGATCGTTTTCGCACGCTTCAGCGCAAATCGTATTTACTGAAAAAGACACTGTTCTCGATCATCGTGCCACAGCATCAGCAGATCGTGAATTGGTTGGGGACACTCCCGTTTGTGGATGCTAAACGAATTGGCTTTTACGGCTTGTCCTACGGCGGCAAGAGTGCCATGCGGATTCCGCCACTGGTGCCAGAGTATTGTCTGTCGATCTGTTCAGCCGACTTCAACGATTGGGTTTGGAAGAACGCTTCGACGCAATCGAATTACAGCTATGTATGGACCAACGAATACGAGATCTTTGAATTTGATTTAGGATCGAAGTTCAACTATGCGGAGATGGCGGCGCTGATTGCGCCTCGTCCCTTCATGGTAGAACGTGGGCACTTCGACGGCGTTGGTCCCGATGATCGCGTGGCCAGCGAATTTGCCAAGGTACGACATTTATACAATGCTCGACTTGGTATCGGCGATCGTTGTGAGATCGAGTTTTTCGCTGGCCCGCATACGATTAACGGCATTGGAACCTTCGACTTTCTTCACAAGCATCTAAACTTTCCCAAGCCAGCAAAATAACGATGACTGATCCAGCTCCGGAAGGTCTGATGGCTCGCATCGACGCGCAGCTCGCTCAC
>JANNNN010000811.1:0-1725 GCA_031398555.1 Planctomycetia bacterium
CTGGCAATCCCTTGCGATGCGGTTCGAGAATACGATCGATGACGGCAACGTCCTTAACATCCGAAGAGCACTCGTCATGGATAATCACATCAAACCCGTTTGCCCAAGTGGCGGATTCATAGATCGGGTTGAGATGCTTCGTGGTGGTGTCGGAATCGTGTGCAATCGTGACTTCGACATGAGCTCTAGCCGAAATGCCTTTCGAAAGCAGTTCTTTTTGGACTGCATAATCGTGGCAACATCCGCCCAGTACAAGTAGAGCTCGAATGGGTTTAACCTTTGGACCTTCGCCTCGGCAAGGTGTTATGGAGGCGCAGGTAGCAGAGAAGAAGCTCGATAGGGCAACTGCCGACAGCAGCGCGATATGAGCAAATGCAGTTTGAGAGAAAAGCATGGATGGCTCCAGTTGTTAAGGTGGGAATGTGGAGCCACCATTTTAACAGACCTGACCACTCAAGTGTGGTCAGGTGAAAATCTTCTGTCAGTTGAGTTCCCCGAGGTTGCTCTAAGCTGCGGCGCGATGAATCTGCGCGGCGGCGTCACGCGCGACCATCGTCAAGGTTTGACCAGGCTGAGCACATGCAAAAATGACTGAGGTGTCGTGGGCTATTCGGTTTAGCCATGGCGTAATCGGGCTAGCATGCGGTTGACCTGGGTCGTAGCCACCATCGATGACAATCAGGTCACTCGCGCCAAATTTGTGTGCCACCCGTGGCATGGCTGACTTGAGGTCGCCTGGGATAAGCGACGCTTTAAAGCCGACTTGCGAAGCTAGTTGGTGAGCAGCTTTCAGCGTGAGATGCTTTCCACCGTCTTTAGCCGCTTCGAATTCATCAACACCAATGTAACGCAATCGCTCGGTGCCTGCCGCGAGTGTTACCAACTGGGCGATGCGATGCATGCGTTCGCCAAGGCCAACGCCGATTTCCAAAACGGAAGTAATGGGTTTGTCAATCAACTGACGAACCAACTCGCGATCTGAAATTGGCTTGCTAAAGCGAGTCCAATAGACACGTTGGATCCAAGTCAACCGACTCATGATCTTAACCCCTGAATGCTTCCCTGCCGCGTGCCCGAGAGAACGTCCCTTTTCTCTCTAAAAGGCAACCGACCCAGCCAGCATCCTTGCCTACAGGTCGGTTCTGTCACTTGAACGCATCCTGCGTCCAGCTGTTAATCCGGTATCTTGAATTCCAGTCGGCGAATCCTTCGCGCGTCTGCCATCCTTGGTTACTGGATTATGGCTTTCGACTTTCGATTTTCAGTTCTTGGGTCTACTGGCCAATGTATCCATCGACGTTCGTTATTCCAAAATCGACGTCTAAAAGTCCAAACGCAACAATTTCGCCAGCCAGCGCATCTCGCATAGTCGCTACAATCAAAAGCCCGCCAGCAGTGATTGCCTACCCAGCTTCGCTAGCAATCACCACATCTCCCGCACCGCTCAGCGTGATCTATGTTTCAAAAGTCCAAATGCGGTCGCATTGCAGGGTTGCATTTCGGATGCATTTCCGGTTGTCGAATTCACATGAATTTGACGCAACAAATTCAATTGAATCGCCGAGTGCCGCTGTGTTCCGTTTGCCGCCAAAACGACGTTTCCACTCGACTCCTCGCGAAGTTCATTTTCAACTTTGCGAGCGGCGTCTGGTGCTTTCCGCCCAAATGCTGTTTGATGTGCTGGGCGATCACGCCATTCACGTGCACGGCCATCAAGACTCTTTC
>JANNNN010000832.1:0-3540 GCA_031398555.1 Planctomycetia bacterium
CCTTCCGGCTGATAGGACTAAACTAACGTAACGACCAGTATCGTAAGCGGGACGCTCTCTAACGCGTTCCGGCTGATAAGTCACCTATCACTGGAAAATCACGACGAGGGATCAATTCCTAAAACACTACTCCTTTACCGATCACAAGTTTGCTATGTCCGATTCGCTGCCGCTAAAGAAACTGTATATCGAAACCGTCGGTTGCCAGATGAACGTCCTGGACAGCGAAATGGTGGTGGCCAGCCTCCGCCGACAAGGCTACGATCTGGCCAAATCAATAGCCGAGGCGGACACGATTCTGTTCAACACATGCAGCGTCCGCGAGCATGCTGAGGAGAAGGTCTACAACAACCTTTATCACCTCAAGAAGATGAAGCTGGCCCACCCGGAAAAAATCATTGGCGTCATGGGCTGCATGGCTCAGAAAGATCAAAAGCTGGTATTCGAAAAAGCACCCTTCGTCGACCTGGTGGTCGGGCCGGGGCAATTGCATCGAATCCCCGAGTTACTAAAGCAGGTCGAAGCGGGCGAAGGCCAGCAGATGGCGGTCAGTCTCGGTAGACGCGATGGTTCGCAAGATGAAATCCGCCGCAGTCACGAGTCCTTTGATCCACTCCGCGATCCGACGATGCGGCCGACTCCCTTTCAAGCTTACCTGCGAATTCAAATCGGTTGCGACAAATTCTGTACTTACTGTATCGTCCCGATGACTCGCGGGCCAGAACAAGGGCGTTCACCGGAGTTGATTGTGGCCGAGGCCCACGAATTGGCTCGACAAGGTTGCAAGGAAATCGTACTGCTCGGCCAGACCGTGAATAGTTACAAGTACGTTGACGGCGACCGAACCACGCGGCTGGCAGATCTGCTGGAGATGATCCACGAAGTGGAAGGTATTCAACGGATCAAGTTTGTTACGAACTACCCCAAAGACATGACGCAGCGTTTGCTTGAGACCGTTCGCGACTTGCCAAAATGTTCGACGTACTTGCATGTGCCTGCGCAGAGCGGCTCGGACGAGGTGCTCAAGCGAATGAAGCGCGGCTACACAACGGCCGACTACTTTGAAATGATGGATCGCATCCATACGATACTTCCGACGGCGGCGGTGTCGAGCGATTTTATCGTCGGTTTCTGCGGCGAGACCGAAGAAGATTTTCAAAAAACAATTGAGTTGGTGCGTCGCTGTCGATTCAAGAACAGTTTTATCTTCAAGTACTCCGTGCGACCGGGAACCCGCGGTGCCGAGTTGTTCGAAGATGATGTGCCTGAGGAGGTGAAGCAACGTCGCAACATCGAGTTGCTCAAGGTTCAGAATGAGATTTGCGAAGAGGACAATCTAAAATTCCTTGGTCAGTCGGTTGAGGTGTTGGTCGAAGGCCCGAGCAAGACGTCGATTCGCAAAAACGAAGTCGGTCCATTGCGTCAGATGACCGGTCGAACGAATTGTGATCGCATCGTTGTCTGGGACGGTAACGAACGGCAAGCCGGTCAGTTGCTGCACGTGGTGATTCATGATGCCAGCGCGCACACGTTGTTCGGATCTGTTCTGACGACTGAGGTTGGCCCGGATGTTTACTCGATGTCGACGTTGAGTGGACGTACTTAAAACAGCTAGTTTATTTTGAGTAGCTGGTTTCGTTAGAAACCGGTTCACTAATTCGCTTGCGAGGGGGCGGTGTACCTGCCACAATTAGGGGAGTGGGTTGCTGGCGAGGTCATGAACTTCGATGATGAACTTGGCTGACGCTTAGCCCAAACTGGCATCCTAAGAAGACACGGGCTTGCAAAAGCTTGCCCGTCCCACACGAGGGTGTTCGAAATGCGGTCTGACCGGTACTTAGGATAATATGACTATGCCTTCTCCACGCCGATTGTCTAGGCAAATTGCACTTGCACTTTTTTTCGCCTCAATGATATTCGGCTTAGGTGCGCGATCCGCTTCGGCCAGTGAACCTGCCGATGCTAAGGACGCCGACAAGTCGGATCGTTTGAAGCCAACTGCGGCCGAGATGGCGGCGCGAGTGGATGAACTGCTGCTAAAGCGATTGACCGAGTTGGGTTGGCAACCTGCAGGGCGCTGTGACGATGCGAGTTTCCTCCGCCGCGCGAGTCTTGACTTGACGGGTATCGCGCCGGTAGGACGTGATGTTCTCGACTTCATCGAAAATCCTTCGAAGACCAAGCGGAAGGACTTGGTCACACGATTGCTGGCCAATCCAACTTCTTCGGTGCACTTGTCGAACATATGGTCAAGTTGGTTGTTGCCGGACGCGAACAGCCCTGAAGTGCAATTCGGTCGGGCTGGCTTGCAAACTTGGCTGCGAAGCCGTTTTGCAGAAAACCTCCGATACGATCGCTTGGTGTCTGACTTACTCGTCTCCAGTGGTTCGATAGCGAACAGTCCCACGGCGTTCTTCATGGCGCTCGAAAGTAAACCCGAAAAAATCGCCGCCAAAACAGCTCGCGTATTCATGGGTATTCAGCTGGATTGCGCCGAATGCCACGATCATCCGTTTGACAATTGGAAGCAGAGGGATTTTTGGGGCTTTGCCGCATACTTTTCGCAGTTGTCAACTGTCGGTGAACAGATGGCGAATCCCAACGCGGTCATTGCAGACGTTGCCCAGGGGGATGTAAAGTTGCCTGGTACCGAAGAGGTCATTGCACCCAAACCATTGGTAGACACAGACCAAAACGGACTCGACACTGGGACCCGTCGGCAGAAACTGACCCTATGGTTGACCGCTCGGGAGAATCCGTTCCTTGCTGGGGCTGCCGTCAACCGAGTTTGGGCCATGCTTTTTGGTCGCGGGTTGATTGAGCCGATCGATGATATGCGTTCGATCGATATGGCTAGTCACCCTGAGCTTCTCGGCGAGTTGTCTGAGTACTTCGCAGACAGCGGGTACGATCTTCGCGGATTGCTCGCGATGTTGGCGAGTACCGAAGCCTACAATCGAGCGACAGTGCATAGCAGCGGCGAACCACCGGAAGCTAGTTACGCCTCGATGACTTGCAAGCCGCTGACGTCAACGCAACTGGCCGCTAGTGTTTCGCAAGTCGCCCGGCAGATCGCTCGTGAGAACGATCCCCAAGCCCAGCAGGCTCTGATGGCTCAGCTTGGCAAACTGCGTGGCGAAGCTAGTCACGCGACGCTGGGAATGGTCCAAGCGCTGGTGACACTGCATGGAACGGCTTTTGATGAAGTCTCCCGCGATTCGTCAAGTCGTTTGTTGCAAGCGTTGAATTCGCCACACATGAACGATTCGAAACGACTTCAATGGCTATTTCTGAGTACGCTGAATCGCAATCCAACCAAGCAAGAAGAAGCCGCATTTTCGAGTGTGGTCAGTGACGCGGTTGCCCGTGAAGGTAAAGCCAGTGAAGGTAAGTTGGAGGCAGGGGAAAATACCAAGAAGCCGGAACCTGCAACTTGGCAATCGGATCTGCTTTGGGCACTGATCAATTCAACTGAATTCGCTATGACTCCGTAGGATCATTCGATGAGCCACGGCGAGTGCGTCTTTTGGGTTTTGTGTG
>JANNNN010000867.1:0-4316 GCA_031398555.1 Planctomycetia bacterium
CCACCTCAATGAACTTGGCTTGGACATGGAGGAAATTGAAATTGGCCCTGAATCTCCTTGGTTACAGCGGTGTGTCGGTGACGTTGAAAAAGAGTTCTCGGGGCGCTTGCTTGTGGTTGCATTGTTAAGAAAAGAAGGTGGCACGGACATGAACCCAAGTCCGCAAGCGACGCTGGTCAGCGGAGATGGATTAGTAGTCATGAAACGCGGCGGACGTATCGGTGGCGCGAAAGATAAATAAAAGTCCCGTTGGTTCAGTCGGTGTCAATCGTGTTTAGCGACAAAAGTCGGCTTGAGTGCGCTGACGTAGACAGATAGTCGCACTGTTCCATGTCAACTTATCAAAGGGAAACAACCGCCCCGAGGATGCCTTCAATGACGGGTTTTCCGGCTTTCAATTCGAATGCAAAAAGTACGCAAGATCCTGCAAGTTTTAGCGTTCGATTGCCGTTTTGCGTATCCTGGTTGTGCTTTCTATTACCTCGCGACAACCGTAAACTCGGCGTATTCTACGTTCTTGACGATCGGAGTCATGTAGAGCCTGTATTCGACGCAAAATAAGGTCTTGCAAAAAGGTGCGCGGCCTGTTCAATTAGCTTTCACTCCAATGTTAGACCTCCAAGATCGATTCTGTAGAAAACGGTTCTGATTTGTTAGCTTCAGGTGTCACTTAACTTCGGGTGAATTTTGATAGCTGACATATTACCGATGACACGTTGCCGATTGGCGTTCAGCAATCAACTCGCAGCTTCTTCAGTATTCAACATTGCGGTAACTTATGAAACTTGGAATTCTCTCGTGCAACGCACGTTGCTATAGCACAAAGCGGTTGCTTCAAGCGGCTACAGAGCGAGGCCACAAGGTTCGGATACTAAATACCTTGCGGTTTGCGATTGACGTAGCGACCGGCAAACCGGACTTGTACTATCACGGCAAACACTTAAGGTTCATCGATGCCGTGCTGCCCCGCATCGGGGCGTCGATTACCTATTTCGGCACTGCTGTCGTTCGCCAATTCGAGCAGATGGATATTTACTCTGCGAATTCCTCGAACGGGATCATGAATTCGCGCGACAAGTTGCGCTCGCTTCAGATTCTTAGCCGTCATCAACTTGGCATGCCGCAAACGACGTTTGTACGCGATCGCTCGGATGTTTTGCCCGCGATTGAACGAGTTGGCGGTGCGCCGGTAATTATCAAGTTGCTTGAAGGAACTCAAGGCGTCGGCGTTATCTTGGCTGATTCAGTAAAAGTTGCTGAAGCCATCATTGAAACTCTGCAAAGTGCTCGACAAAACGTTTTGGTTCAGAAGTTTGTGTCCGAAAGCAAGGGACGCGATATTCGCGCGTTTGTTGTGGGTGATCGTGTTGTCGCGGCCATGCGGCGGACCGCGCAAGGAACAGAGTTCCGAAGCAACGTTCATCGTGGGGCTACGGCAGAGCCCGTGGAGCTGGACGAAGAGTTTCGCGAGACGGCGGTGCGAGCCGCCCAGATAATGGGCCTCCGAATCGCAGGGGTCGATATGTTGGAGGCCGAGACTGGGCCGCAGATCATCGAAGTCAACTCGTCGCCGGGACTCGAGGGGATTGAAGCCGCAACCCATATGGATGTGGCGGGAGCAATTGTCGACTACATCGCCGCCCAAGTGAATTTCCCTGAATTGGACGTTCGTCAGCGACTGACGGTTAGCAGTGGGTACGGCGTGGCTGAGCTGCATATTCCCGATGGCAGTGAGTATGTCGGCATGACAATCGAACAATCGGGCTTGAGCGATCGTGACATTAACGTTTTGACTCTAAATCGTGGCACAGCCGTGTTGCCCAATCCAAAGCAATCACGCGTGCTCGAGCCCGGCGACCGGCTGCTTTGCTTTGGTCGCTTGGAGTCGATGCGCGATCTCGTACCAGAGCGAGCCAAGAAGGCGCGACTTCCCAAGATCGTCAAACTTCGCACCGCGACAATCGATGGTGCCAGCAATCATTCGCCCGCGGCTGCGGGGCCGGACCTTTTTTCTTAAGCAGCGCCTCGTGCCGAAGCTGCCAGCGTCGGACGCCACCGTCAATGACAGGACGCTAGCATCTGCGACGTCCTGGTGGTCCCACGGACGGGAGAAAGGCTAGACCTCGCTGGTGAGTAACTCCTGATTATTGAGGTCGCGTAAGCTGACAAGGGCGTGTTGATTTTCTCACCGCCACGAGAGATTCGGTTCCGATAGTAACCCGAAGCGTCCGCGAGGGGCGTATCATCCCTCGCTAACGCTGCGGGTACTATAAAATTAACAAGTCCTCAAGGACTTTCGGGTCTTTGTCGATTTGCTGAAATCAACGAAATGCTTGAGGGCTTGTTGATCGTTTTGGCCCGATTGACTTCGTTCGGGCAGCTTCTGCGAACGCCTGCATATTGCACATAAGTCAGCCGTCTCCGTTCTCGAATTTGATGGAGTTTTGAACATGGATACACAGGATAAACAAGTTGAGAAATTAAGATCCTGTACATCCTGCCCATCCATGTTATTGCTCCGAACTCGAAGCTTGCGGCGAATAGTGAATACAACCTCCGCGTGGAACGAGGACGCCCGCGCTCCGAAAAACCGGTCAACTGTTCGGGCAGCTTCTGCGAACGCCTGCGTATTGCACATAAGTCAGCCGTCTCCGTTCTCGAATTTGATGGAGTTTTGAACATGGATGTACAGGATAAACAAGATGAGAAATTAAGATCCTGTACATCCTGCCCATCCATGTTATTGTTCCGAACTCGAAGCTTGCGGCGAATAGTGAATACAACCTGCGCGTGGAACGATGCGGGATTACTAATTTCGACCGTGCGTAACCGGCGTTTCGCCAGTCTAAACTGCGAAAATGGTTGACCGGTTTTTCGGAGCGCGGGCGTCCCCGCCGGCTGAACCCGTGAGTTGACTCGAATACACAAACGAATTCGTTTACGTACGGCAAAGCGAGATCGTCAAACTCACTTGCAACACACTTAGCCCCGTGCGGGCCAGGACGCCCGCGATCCGGCATGCTTGACGCACTCCGCTAACCCAAAATTCAATCGTGTGGAAGCACCGACGTTGAAGTGATTTTTGCCTGCTATCTTTCGCTTTCGTCGAATTTCCGCGGTGCCTGACAGTGATTTCATATCGCTTCCTGTTTCTGACGAAACCAGCTACCTAATTCAATCCTGTGAATTTGCGTGCTAGAATCGCTCGTATGACAACACACTGCTTTTCACAGCGATCTTTACTTCCAATTTTTGCCTGCAGTTTTATCGCAATTTTGTTTGCCGGTTGCAAGCAACAGGATCCTGAAAATCTTAAATTACCCGGCATCGTCGAAACTCAAGAAGTCCGTCTAAGTTCAAAAGTTGGAGGCCGAGTCGAAAAAGTGCTAGTTCGAGAAGGTGAAGTTGTCGAAGCCGGAAGGCAGCTTGTGTTGCTCGAATGCGCTGAGCTGAATGCTAAGCGCTCGCAACTTGTCGCTCAACTAGACTCGTTTCAGGCCAAGCTGGATTTGCTACTGAACGGACCACTACCAGAGCAAATCGCTGCGGCCCAGTCCACTTTGCAGATGTCTGAGATTCGGCTAAAGCGACTCGAAGCCGGCGCTCGGTTGGAAGAGCTCGAAATATCAAAGTTCGAGTCCGAAATGTGGGCCGCTGAGTACGACCGTGCACTCGCTGAATACAATCGCTTAAAGACACTCGCGGCCGCAAACTCAATCAGTCAAACTGAGCTGGAGTCAGCGAAGGCGGATTTATTGAAAGCCAAGTCGCAGGCCAGTTCGAGTGCGAAGAGTCACGAGATGCTAGTGAATGGGGCTAGAATCGAAGATCTCGACGAAGCCCGTTCGCAGGTCGCCAAGTACCGTGCCGACTATGAATTAATCAAACGCGGCGCACGTGACGAAGAGATTCGACAAGCGAAAGCTCAAGTTGCTGAAATAGTCGCTCGGATCGCTGAATTCGATACGCAGTTGGCGGAGTGTTCGATCGTTGCTCCAGAGCGTTGTCGGATCGAGGTCATCGCTGTTCGTCATGGTGATATAGCGGCACCTAGTGCGGCGGTAATGCGTGTCCTTTACGACGGCGATCTGTGGGTCAAAGCATATATTCCAGAGACTCAGTTGTTCCTTGTGAAATTGAATCAAAACGTAACGGTAACCCATGACGGTTCGAATCAGGAATACGAAGGGACGATTTCGCACATCGCCAACATCAGCGAATTTACGCCTCGCAACGTGCAAAGCCCCGACGAGCGTCATAATCAAGTCTTCGCCATCAAGGTCCTATTGAAAGATGCGGAGGGCGTTTTCAAGTCC
>JANNNN010000939.1:0-8322 GCA_031398555.1 Planctomycetia bacterium
GACAATTGTGCGACACTCAACCCAAAAAATTTAATCTTGATGCTCCACTAGCGTGTGTCTAAACAAATGAGTGTTTTATGGCCGAAAAATTCATTACAAAACGCCGTGTAGAATTCTGTGAAACTGATGCGGCAGGTATCGTCCATTTCGCTTCTTATCTGTGTTACATGGAGCAAGCTGAACATGAACTTCTGCGGTCGCTTGGCTTATCGGTGTGTGAACCGCAAGCAGACGGTTGGCATCTGAGTTGGCCACGTGTCCATGTTGAGTGCGATTTTCAGGGAACCGCGAAATTCGAAGATGTGCTGCAAATTTCGGTTAGTGTCCCGCGACTTGGCAAGAAAAGTGTGACTTACGATTTTGAATTTGAGCGGGGGGTAGAAAAAATAGCTAAGGGGAGGGTAACCGCGGTGTGTTGCAACGTAAAATCTGGGCAACCGCTACAGTCAGTGTTTATTCCTCAGAAATATTCTGAATTATTGGCGCGCTTTCGCAAGACAATAGATTGCTAACGTCGAAAACGATAGTTTATAATGCTGTTCTCATCTTAGCTGACCCCAGAATGGCGTAATCGGCTGGTTAGTATCCACTTGAGTTGTGGGTATAATAGCTAAAAGCTTTAACGTTCTGCAATTCAGTCATTGTTAGACCCAAGACCCCGGGGGTGTTGAAATGGCATCGGTACATCGTATTTGTGTAGTGGATGACGATCCAGGCGTGCGTCGAGTCACTTGTTCAGTGCTGGACGCAACCGGAGAGTTTGCATGTACACCCTATGCGAGCGCTGAAGAGTTGCTACGCGATTCGTTGGTAAACATTGGGTGCGTCGTAACAGATCTCAAGATGCCAAACATAGATGGGCTTGAGCTGCAAAAGTTGCTACGTGAAAAAGATATTTGCATTGCGATGGTGGTTGTTACCGGACATGCCGATATCGCCACAGCTGTTAAGCTCCTTCGTCAGGGTGCGACGAATATACTGCAAAAACCCTTTGATACCGATGAGTTAATTTCTACTGTCCGTGAAGCAGTTCGTAAAACGACACGCGTTCGTGATCAATGGCAGAAAGTCGAAGTAGCTAAAGCTAACTACGAGAAACTGTCCGACGAAGAACGCGATGTTTTGAAATTGCTCGTTGCGGGCGTTCCTAACAAAGCCATTCCAGCTCAACTATGCATGAGCTCGCGAACATTTGACCGCCGTAAACAATCGCTGATGATTACTATGCAAGTCGCTTCAGTCGTCGACTTAGCGACTCTGATGGCGAGGATCGCAAATTTCGATGCCTTGCGAGCCGTTGATCGTTATGAACCGCTGGATTCATTTCCCAATTCGCTGGATGTCGCGATTGAGCCAATGCTGAGTGCCAAGCATTCAGGTCATTAACAAAGCACTCAGGTCATTATCAAAGCAATTGGGACCATGTTATGTGGGACTGATACTGAATTACGGTGATCGTTAGTAAGTCCCAAATCGACTCCAAGACGCTCGAGACAGTTGGCTCGAGCGTTGTTCATTTTGTGGCGGAGGCGATTATTTCTTCGCAGCTTCCGGCAGCGGCATCACTTCGACTTTCCGGATCAGAACTTTGCTTCCGGGATCATGTTGTTGGAATGCAAAATGCCCTTCTTTAAAAGTTTTATCAAAATCGAGAAACTCATAGAGTTCGTCGCCGTTGATGGTGATTTTGATACGTGTCATTTCACGTCCGCGCCAGACATCATCGCGAACTTCTAGTTCGTAAGTAAACCACGCGTCAGGCTCAACGACTCGTTTGTAGATGTGGCACATTCCATATAGCGATCCGGTGCGGATCGGATCGGTGTGCGTGCTGTCGATCTGGGCTTCGTATCCGTCTGTAAAGCCCGGTTTGCGCGAAGTGCGAAAATACAGTCCAGAGTTACCTTTGTCGTTGATTTTTACTTCAGCACGATACTTGAAATTCTTGTACGGTCCTTTCGTACACACCAACATGGAGGCTTCGCCGGAGCCTGCAAGCGCCCCCTCTTTAACCTCCCAAGTACTGGTGTCTTTGCCGATTTTCTCCCAGCCATCCAGCGTTTTGCCGTCAAACAAGGCCACCCAGGCGGCCTCCTGAGCAAAGCTGGAACTTGCCATAATCACGGCCATGCAAGCCAAAAGGCTAAATGAAACGTACTGCGAACGCGACCGAACTCGAATCATGCTTTATACTCCTGAAATTCTGGAAGGTGGGATGAGCGGTTGTGCCCTACGCGAATCATAGTTCAAAGACAGGTCAGATCATAGCCGTTTCACGGTAGCGTCCGCCACGAGTTAATGTTTCCTTTGTAGATGAATGGAACGATGATGCGATTGACAATTCTTGCACTGGGCATGCTAGGTCTTATTGGTAACTTCTGCACCAGCACGGCAGTTGCAGCAAATCCCCGTGCAAAACCCAACATCATTGTCATCATGTGCGACGATATGGGTTACTCAGACTTGGGTTGTTATGGAGGTGAAATCGAAACGCCGACACTCGACCAACTAGCTCAAGGAGGATTACGATTTACGCAATTCTACAACACGGCCCGATGCTGCTCGACGCGCGCCGCATTGCTCACTGGGCTGTACTCGCATCAAGCAGGAATTGGGCATATGGTCGATGGAGTTGGCCCCAAATCGGGAAGTGCCGCATACTCGGGTGAACTGAGTCGACAAGCCGTTACAATTGCCGAAGTTCTCCGCGCTGCTGGCTATGCAACTTTTATGACGGGTAAGTGGCACGTAACCGGCAAAGTCAATGGAAATAATCGCACGCATAAACGTAACTGGCCATTGCAAAGAGGTTTTGATCATTTCTATGGAACGATCCATGGCGCGGGTAGCTTCTTTGATCCAAACACTTTGACTCGAGAGAACCAATATATTTCGCCCTTCGCCGATCCGCAGTACGCGCCCGAAGAATTTTACTACACAGACGCGATCAATGATCACGCCGCCAGATATGTGACGGAGCACCATAAGCAAAAAACGGATCAACCCTTCTTTCTGTATGTCGCGCACACCGCAGCGCACTGGCCGATGCATGCCAAGCAGTCTGACATTGCAAAGTACAAAGGGCACTATGATGCTGGCTACGAATCTGTACGCGCACAACGTCTCGAGAAGATGAAGCAGCTTGGTTTGCTCGATCCACGTTGGTTGATTTCACCCCAATCCGGCACCTGGAACGAAGTTGAGAACAAGGCCTGGGAAGCAAGATGTATGGAAGTCTACGCGGCGATGGTCGATTGCATGGATCAGGGCGTTGGTCGCTTGATAGATACTCTCAAAGCGAACGGTCAGTTCGAAAATACGCTGATTCTGTTTTTGCAAGACAACGGTGGTTGTGCAGAAGGGATGGGCCGGGGCGGTGCAACAAAACAGCGCGCCGCGTCACCAACGCTGCCACCGCTTGATAGAGACTATCTACAACCGGATATGATTCCCAAACAGACTCGTGATGGTTACCCGGTCCGGCAAGGGGCTGGCGTCATGCCAGGCGGCGCTGACACGTACATCGGCTATGGTCGCGACTGGGCGAACGTGAGCAACACTCCTTTTCGCGAATACAAACATTGGCAACACGAAGGCGGAATCAGCTCGCCATTGATTGCACACTGGCCGGCTGGCATCGATCGTGCGGGGCAGCTTGACGCGTCTCCATCGCACCTGATTGACATCATGGCGACTTGCGTTGAACTCGCAGGGGCAAGTTACCCTGAACGTTTCGATGACGAACGCATCCAGCCACTTGAAGGAGTTAGTCTAACGCCCGCATTTTCAGGACAAATGCTTGCTCGGTCGCAGCCGTTATTTTGGGAGCATGAAGGAAACCGAGCGGTACGGGACGGCGACTGGAAACTTGTTTCAAAACACCCTGGAGTTTGGGAGCTCTACAACATCGCTGCTGACCGTACTGAGATGCAAAATCTAACTGCGGATCAACCTGACCGTGTCAAAGAGCTATCGAGATTGTGGAACACCTGGTCAGAGCGGGTCGGCGTTTTGCCTTGGCCGCTGAAACCGGCTACACCGTGAGCCGCTGGCGCTCTACAGTGACCCGCTGGTGCCGAAAACACCGCACTCTTTGATGGCGATTGAAAATTGGTCGAAACCTCGACTGGGCTGATTGGCCTATACAAACTCTCCGATGACCCAGGCGAAACACTTGATTTGTCGTTTCGTGAAATTGAATTAGTGAAGACGCTGAAAACAAAGTTGGAGTTCTTCAATGCACAGTTCCCCGCAGCCACTCAGGGCCGGACCCAACGTCGTCGATAGTCAATGTGCCGCTCTTCGCAACATATCATATCGAAACTAACGTCAAGCAGCTGTGGCGTCGAAGAATTCGCCACAGCTTGCTGTTCGATTACCGTCACGCCGTGAGCGGATGTCACGCTTCAAAGCTGACTTTCGTAAATGCTCCCAAATCGTTGCCAAGCTGATCGAAGAATGTATCAGCCCCCGCTCCGCCATCGGCCGTCAGATTGTTAATCTTAGAGTTCTTTAGTTTGAACGTGTCGTTGCCTCCACCGAGTTTTATGTTTAGGTTTGCCGCTTTCAGACCAAGAACGTCAACTTTATCTGTGGCTACGTCGGTGTCCGCCCCAGTGTCGATGGTGACCGTTCGATTGCGAGCGATGACGTTGAGCAGCAGGACTTGATCCGCACCTTCACCAGTATTGATTGAGAGATTGTTGGTATTGGTGCCAAGCATGTCCACTGAATCGACGCCCGTACCCGTCTTTACGGTAACCGTACCGCTAAAGAGGCCGTTGTTGAACTGAACATTGTCATCGCCGCCGGCAGTGTCGATTGTGACTGGCCCATTTGCGACAACACTCTTAAGCAAAACGGTATCGTTGTTTGCGCCCGTTAAAACTCTGAAAGAGTTGGCATGAATCACTGAGCTCAAATTCACCAAGTCGTCGCCCGCGCCAGTGTCTGCGAGATAGGTTTGAGCATTTATTATGCGTGACGTGATCGTGTCCGCCTCAGTTCCGCCAACTAGTTTCACATTGCCGCTCATCGTCGCAGAATGGACATCAATAGAATCGAGCCCTGCTTCGCCATTGACCGTCAGATCGACGGCTGTAAACCCACCCGCATTGACGATGTCGTCACCCGGTCCTGTAAGCACATTGACATTCTTGTAGATTCCCAACAGTCCCAAATTCACTCGATCCGCATCGCTTGACGTATCAATGGTCGTCGTTCCACCGATGGTTACCCGGCCAAGATTGACCGTGTCTTTGCCTGCACCCATGTTGATATTGAGATTGCCACCCAAGTTGTCTTGGAACGCAATTCCGCCCATTTTCAGCGTATCGTCACCGCCACCCAGATTGACGGTCATACTGCCGGTGACACGCAAAACTTTCGCCAGTTGTCCGTCAATTCTGGTTCCATTGTCTCCGGAGATACGGTAAAAATTTCCGGTGGTCTGATGGATTTGAATTTGATTTCCCAGCGTGTCCCCGGTTAGGAAGAGATCACCTGCGACGACTGCTGCATGGACATCGCCCGCCATCAACGTACGATTTTCAAGGTTTTCGAAATTGCATTTGCGAGTTTGACGTTGCTTGTTTCTGAACATAATTTCCGCTCCCAGAAAAGTAGTGTTGAAAAAGTTGCTGGCCCGAGTTTCATCAGCTCGCAAGACAATGCGTATTCGGATGGCAAAAGGCTCAGACTTATCTCAAATTAGATGAAATAGCTTGCTGAGTTTTCTCGCTTGCGTCGACTTGTGGCCGGCGAAGAGTGATGACTAGTAGCATCCCTTGCGTTGAACGTGGGCATCTGCTCCGACGCTGGCAGCGTCGGACACAAAGTAACAAGCGCCTAAATGAAGTACGCTAATTCCCGAAGAGGCAGTAAAATGTCGTTTCTCTTGGCGGTATTGCGGTCTAATGCATCGTCAGTTAGCGTAACAATGTAAAGAGTTCCTAGGGCCTGATGGCCAAGAGCATTGGCAAGAGAGGCTGGGCGGCAATTATTCAGCTTCGCCTGTTGGCAGTCGTGATCGCATCTTTGTCTGCTCGCATGAAGGGATTGTCACGGTTATTCAAGCTGGCGAAATGTACTCGGAACTCGCCAAAAATGAGCTTGCGGGAGAAGGACGCTTGATGGCCAGCCCAGCTATCGTTGATGGCGATTTGCTCATTCGTAGCGAGAATTCGCTGATGCGGTTTGGAAAGTAGTGTGTCAAAGGTCTCCAACTTGCATTTGATCGCTAATACGGTTAAGAATGGTGGTTGGTTTCGCCAGGAGCAAGACTCATGCCCCCTCAATCCCACGCCATTCATCTGAAACGACAAGGATTAATATGTCACCTAAACTTCGCCGCTACGCTTCCTTGCGTCTGTCGCTGTGCCTTGCACTAAGTGGTGTGAGTGGTTTGGCCCTCGGCGCGGACCATGATTGGCCACGTTGGCGTGGTGAGAAAGGGGATGCAAGTTCGACGGAAATCAGCTTGCTTGAGAGTTGGCCAAAAGAAGGTCCACCGTTGGCCTGGCAATGTAAGGGGCTAGGCAACGGCTTTTCGAGTCTAGCGATAGTTGGCGATCGTATCTTCACAATGGGATTGAAGGATGGCAAGGGTGTTTTGATCTGTCTGAATCGCGCTGACGGCACAAAGATCTGGGAAACAGCATTTGGTGGGGGCGATCCAAACTGCACTCCTACGACTGATGGCGACTTCGTATACGGTTTATCGCGCAATGGCGAGTTGGCATGTTTGAAAATCGCAGATGGGACGATTGTTTGGCAAAAGTCTTTCACCAAGGAATTTGGTGGAAAAGAACCCACTTGGGGATATAGTGAATCGCCACTTGTAGATGAAGATGCACTAATTTGCTCACCGGGCAGTAACGAAGCGTTTATTGTTGCCATGAACAAACGGACCGGCGATGTCATTTGGAAAACGCCGCTCGATACCAAGGTTAATCTCAAAGGGCACGGCGGAGCGGGATATTCATCGCCGGTGATCAGCAATGGTGGCGGCGTGAAGCAATACGTGACGTTAACTGGCAAGGGTGTGGCCAGCGTCGATGCGAAAACCGGCGAGTTGCTGTGGGTGTACGACAAAGTCTCCAATGGCACTGCGAACATTCCAACTCCTATCATAAATGGCGACTTTATCCTTTGCTCGAGCGGTTACGGTGATGGTGGAACGGCGCTGATTCAGTTGCACAAGCAGGGGAAAAAGATCGCGTGGAAAGAAATCTACTACTACCCTGCGAAAGACCTTCAGAATCATCACGGCGGGATGATTTTAGTGGACGGTCACGTATACATGGGCGAAGGTCATAACAACGGTTTTCCTGTTTGCGCTAATTTTAAGACCGGCAAACCAACTTGGAAACCTGGCCGTGGCCCCGGCCGCGAATCCGCCGCGGTGGCCTATGCGGACGGTCACTTGTACTTTCGTTATCAAGACGCCACCATGGCACTGATCGAAGCGAATCCAAAGAGCTACCAGCTAAAAGGTTCATTCAAAATTGGCGTTCACAATCGCGAAAGTTGGTCGCATCCGGTCATTGCCGGCGGCATGCTCTATCTTCGCGATCAGGACGATTTACTCGTGTACGATGTGCGTAAGAAATAGTTCTGTGTCCACTCTAGTCCATTAAATTACTTGGATCAAAGTGGAACCAGCTGTACAAATTGCGGTTGTTGTGCGGAAAGCATCTCAATCAGTAATATCAAGAGGTACGAAAGTTTTGGGTTCACAGTTAGAGGGATGTTTGTTCCGGCAGGGGAGTTGGGACATGACTTTGACGTAAACATCGCTCTGACCTGACTACTTTTTACGTAGATAGGTTGCGACCATCATGGGTTCGCCAGTGGTTGTACCCATCCACATCTTGAAAATGTGCTTGTCCTTGCTGACGTATTCGGTTTCTGTTTTGTAGGTAGTTGAAGTTCCGTCTGGCGACGGACCCTTTCCCGTCATGGTTATTTTCTTTCCATCGGCGCTTTTATCTCCCTCGAGAATCATGGGCGTTGCCGACATGGAATCGACCCAGACGGCCACGAATTTTTTCTTGGCTGGATCATAACTATCGAGTCCTGATCCGGTGAATGGACCGTCAGGCATTTTCATATCGACTTCCGAGGTTAACCAAAGTCCGTTGTGCGCCATTTTGTAGACACTCTTGCCAGTTAATTCACCGCCAGGAGTGGCCATAGAAACAGTCCATTCGCCAGCTAATTCTGCCAAGAAAGCATGTTCCGCAGTTGGCTTGACGGAATCCTGAGCCGTAAGCGAAGTCCCAACTAACAAAAATAGACAAATCCCAATTGCAGCTAGTTTCA
>JANNNN010000989.1:0-5508 GCA_031398555.1 Planctomycetia bacterium
CGTGGCACCATGTTGACCTTACGGAACCGCAGCAAGTCCGTGAGCTGTTCGAAAAAACTCAACCGCATGAGTATTACAACTTAGCCGCGGTCAGTTTTGTGCCGCGCAGTATCGAGCAACCGCTAGAAACCATGGCAGCGACGGGTATGGCTGTTGTCTACGCGTTGGATGCGATTCGGCAATCCCGACTTCCGGTTCGGTTCTTCCAAGCCGGCAGTAGCGAGATGTTTGGCCAAGTGGAATCGTCTCCACAAAACGAGGATACACCTTTCCGACCGCAAAATCCCTACGCGGTAGCAAAAGTTCTCGCGCACCACGCGGTCCAGAATTATCGCGAACACTATGGACTGTTCGCTTGCAACGGTATTCTGTTTAATCATGAGTCGCCGCGTCGACGCGTTGAATTTGTAACACGAAAGATCACCTCTTCCGTGGCTCGCATTCGCCTCGGATTGCAGTCACAATTGCTCATTGGAAATCTCGATGCTAAACGAGACTGGGGGGCTGCCGAAGACTTTGCAAACGCAATGTGGTTGACTCTGCAGCAAGACAGTCCAACCGACTATGTGTTCGGAACCGGTCTGTTGAATTCCGTACGCGACCTAATCGAGTTGGCTTTTGATTTAGTTGGGCTTACTTGGTCAGACTATGTCTCTGTTGATCCTAAGTTCTCTCGACCGGCTGAGAAATTTCACCGCGTCGCGGACTGCACTCGGGCTCTGAAAATTATGAATTGGCAGCCAACGATTCCGTTTAGAAATTGGGTAGCGGCGATGATAGACAATGACGTTAGAATCGCGCAGGATGAACTTAGTCATAGTGCTCGCAAAGCGGCTTAGATTCTACGACAATGAATTTCGACTGGAGACAATCCGTTAGCTAGCTGGTATCGTTAGAAACCAGATGCACGGAAGTGGTCACTGACAGGTGCCGGTTTCTAACGAAACCAGCTACATTTCCCCGTCCAAAATGCCTCACAGCGTTGCCCTTCGGGGTAAATTTCACCAGCGCCCGACTATCCCAGGGTAGCTCGCGGCGCGTCGCACTCCTGGGCTATGAAGCGTAACTCCTTCGGAGTAGATACCGTGCGGGATACTGCTGGTCTTTTGCTGTTCGGGGCACACGCGATACGCGTTAAGAAGTCGCATGAAGTAGTCGCCCGGCAGGAGCGACCCACGGGAGAGGAGAAATGCTAAGCGTGCTTCTGAGGTATCGCTAAGCATGCGTCGGCGGCGAGCTCACAAGCTTCTGAATTTGCTTTAGCGCCATCTATAACCAAGTTCGTAGGTTTTGCTATGTTCTTTGACCCAATTAAGTGCTGAACGAGTGAACTGACTGTCATCTGCGTCATGGGCATCCAGGTGCCCCAGCCAAGTTTTGCGACCCGCGCCGCGTTGTCGAATTGATCGAAGGCCATCGGAAGTACAATCTGGGGTACGCCCGCCGCAAAGCACTGACTGGTGGTGCCCACGCCGCCATGATGGACGACTGCACGAGCGTGGGGAAAGAGTCTTGAAAACGGAAGGTACTCCGCGGCGACGATGTTTAAAGGCAGTTCGCCAGGAACTTCATCAGGGTTGGCCGATAAGAGAATGGCAGGCAGATGCAACCGCCGACAGGCTGCAACCGCGTTGGTAAGAAATGAGCGAGCATGAAAGTGGGCCGATCCAGGGACAAAAACCACGGGTCGCTCGCCACCGAAGCGAGCCAGAATTCTCTGTAATTGCTCGTCCACTTCGGGCGCGACCCATTCGACACTGTCCGTTAGTGGAAATCCGACCATTCTTACCTGCTTGGGCATATCGCTTCGCGGAACTGAGAACCAGTCTGGAAACATCGCAATCGTTAAATCGGGTGACATCCACCACTCTTTCATCATCCGCTTTACAGGCTCAAGCCCAATCTTCTGACGAAGCGGATTGATGTGTTTCAATGCCAGCGAATCGATAAAGGAATCCGCGGCCCAATACGCAGCTCGTAGTAAGCCGCGCGGCAGGCGGCACTCGATCCCATATCGGCTGACTCGCGGTGGTGCCGTGAGCGAACGAAAAAGCGCAGGCGCAAGTACGACAGTGGCCAGTGTGGTGTTTGGAAAACGATCGCGAAAGACGCGACCACCAAAATCGAGAAAGTGACTGACCAGCAGCGTTTTACCCGGTATGCAGTTTGCTAACAACCAATCGAAGTGAGGGTTGATCGCGTCCCCAAGCATTTTATCTAGCAACAATCGTGGTCCGTGACGCGGATGCCAAACGTTAGGATTTCCGACCAGTTCATGGAACTCTGAGAGCGATGTCAAGGCTCGCGTCTTCAATCCAGCCCGTTCGGCGAAATGCAAGTAAGGCTCGGCGGCAAGGAACAAAACCTTTCGTCCGCGAGCCTGCAAGCTACGGGCGATACCAAGTAACGGATTCACGTCGCCAAGACTGCCAGGGGCGGTAACAATAGTGTCGTGCTGCGGTCGCATAATCTCTTCGAATCGGTTCAAGATCGTTTTGCGGAAAGTGAAACGCTAACTCAACTGGACCATTTCGAATAGTCCTTCGTCCAATTTTGGTGATGGGCGAACGAGGCTCCTTGTTCTGCCGTCTCACGACTTTACTCTTCAAAACGCAAATCGAATTTGATCAACAAACGGGTACCGTGCAACGACTCCAAGATAGTGGCAATAAATGGTGGGAATCGACGAATGACTTATATCTCCAAACTCTCAGAAATTTAAAACCATGCTCGATATCACAATTGCCGTATTGCTAAGTTTGATTGCGATCAGCGCATGGGGGGCAAATATTCTGGGGCTGCCTGGCAACTGGGCCATTGTCGCATGTGCAATTGGGTGTGCATGGTGGGTTCCGGAAACGCGATTTTGGAGCCTCAGTTGGTACTTGGCGGTGTCAATACTTGCAGTAGCCGTTCTCGGAGAGATACTAGAATTCGCCGCCAGCGCCGTGGGTGCCAGTCGCCTCGGCGGTAGCAAGCGAGGCATCTTTTTGTCAATCGTTGGGTCGATTGTAGGCGCGATTGTGGGTTTGTTTTTTGGCTCTGCGATCCCCATTGTGGGCAATGTTATCGCCGCATTGTTGCTCGGAGCGTCGGGAGCATTTGCAGGAGCCGTGCTAGGCGAACGCTGGGCCGGCAAAGATTGGAATGCGAGTATTGAAATCGGCGGCGCGGCTTTTTGGGGCCGACTTCTTGGAACCGTGGGAAAAGCAGTATGCGGTACCGCCGCATGTGGGATCTTTCTAGCCGGACTGTGGTCGAGATTCTAAATTGCCGATTAGTCAGCCTGAGATTGCTCGGCAGTTTGCGTCTTGCTACAACGCATTTCCCCATTTAGATAAGAGAACTTCCCGAGCAAACATTTTTGTCGAAGGGTTGCAATCTCTACTCAACTCGCATTAGGATGGAAACTAACTTGGTGCTTCGAGGTTCTCATCGATGGCACAAAGGACTTCCGATAGGTAAGTTGAGTATGTCGGGACGACCATGATTGAACCTTCTTTATTTCAGCACACACAACGTGATAGATCCTCTCGCTGCGTGCCTTATTCATCTTCACTCTCTCCGGAGTTCGACCGACGATGATCCATTACAGTTGTGACCGCTGCAGTCGACCAATTTCCGCCTGCGAAACGATGCGTTACGTAGTCAAGATGGAAATTGAAGCAACGATTGAACCCCTCGAACAGCAGTCCGCAGAAGATGAACAGGATTGCTTGCTCGAAATGGAAAGCACACTAGAGCGACTTGAGCAAGAGTTTGGCGACGACTGCGACTCGATCGTATTTGAACGAAAGCGATTTGACCTGTGCCCAGAATGCTACCGCAAGTTCATCAAGAACCCAGTCGGCCGAGAAAAAATGGTTCCATTTGGTTTTAGCCACAATTAGATCTGCCCCAAATGCTGCGATAGTTCTTTTCGACCTGACGCGGTAGAATTCATCCTGAGTTCATTGTGAAATTAGATCCGTCGCCACATGCAAGGGAATCAGGGCCGTGAATGCATCCAATCGACGCGAATGGCTTAAGAAGACAGCACTTGCAAGTGCGGCGATCAGTTGTGGTGCAAACAAGCTGTACGGCGCTCCAGCTGCCGGCGCAAACCAGCAGTGGAACCAGTCGATTCGCGCCGGCCTCGATTGGCTAGCCCAGCACCAATCGTCGCGCGGCCAATGGAGCACTCCTGCCTACCCTGTAGCCATGGCCGCGCTTGCCGGAACCGCGCTGATCGGATCGGGTTCTACGACAACTCAAGGGCCCTACGCAAAACAGATCGCTCGCTGCACCGATTATCTGATCAGCAAGTGTCGCAACAACGGATTGATTGGAGATCCGGATAGCGACAATCGCTACACCTATGGCCACGGCTTCTCCATGTTGCTGCTCAGTCAAGTACTCGGCGAAGAGGGTTACGAAGATCGTCGTAAAGAACTGATCGATGTGCTCAACCGTTCCGTTGATTTCTGTTGCAAAGCGCAGACGGACGCAGGCGGCTGGGGTTACATGAGCGCCAAAGACGGAGCGAACTACGACGAAGGCTCGACCACGATAACTCAGGTTCAAGGCTTGAGGGGATGCCGTAACGCTGGCATCGCTGTACCTGCCGAAGCGATCGATAAAGCCAAAGACTACATCTACAAATGCAAAAACGATGACGGCGGTATCAGCTACTCGAGCAAGCAGATGGGGACTTCGCGTCCCGCCATCACGGCCGCAGCCCTTGCCGCGCTCTACAATGCTGGCGACTACGATGGCGTGCATGTTCCGGCCATGCTTAAACACGCTCGAGAAAATCTCCACGATCTAAGCAATGAAAACGCCGCCTTCGGGCACTGGCACTATACTTATCTCTATTACAGCCAAGTGGTTTACCGGCAAGGTGAAGACCAATGGCTGCCGTTTCGCGATCGCCTCTACGCCCGTATCGTCAGTGAACAAGAAAGTGACGGTTCGTGGAAAGGCCAAATCAGCCCCGTCTATATCACCGCTTGCAATCTAATCATGCTGCAACTCGACCAAGGTCTTTTACCGATCTACCAGCGTTGAGATGGGCAGTTCTTGGTTTCTTGGTGCTGAGATTTGAGATTTGAAATCTCGGATTCTGCGCACGCTTTTCACTTGCGAAAATTTCGAATCTCGGCCGCAACTTCATCCCAGTTGCCTTTAAATCTTACGGCGCGGTCGTCCACATAGACTGTGGCAGGCGGTTTGTGCTCACAAACCTCGTCGACTTCGATGTGGTTGTTCTTTAGCCAAGCCTCAACGGCGGCGCGACCTTCCTCAGTCGCACAGCGGGCTGAATGCACCACAACCCGATACTGCCGACGCAGTTTTCTTATCGCCTCGTCAGTGCCGTGAATCGGCGGGTCCGAAATTACTTCGATACCCCGCCAGCCTGAAACATACGAATGAATCACGCCGTCAAAGTCCAAACAAATCGTTTGCCGTGCGGGCTCGATGCCATTGTTCGCACATGCGCTAACATCCGCAGGTCGAACACTTAGCAAC